>SLFH01000119.1 GCA_007124345.1 Phycisphaerales bacterium
CTCGCGGGGGCAGTGTACAGGCCGGACGGCGTCCCGTGCAGCGTCGTTCCAGCGCCCCGACCCCGGTATATTTCACCCCGGTCCGGCCGGTTCGGGCCTCGGACCCGCAAAAGGAGTGCGTGACCGACATGCAGACAGATGGTCCTGGCGACAACACGCAGCCCGCCGCGGAAGCGGAAGCCGGTGAAGAGGTGCAGCTTTCCGAGCAGGCCGCCGAAGAGGCCGCGCCGGACACCTCGGACCTGCTCGATCGGGCCCTGGAACAGGTGATGTCGTCGTGGCTGGACTGGCTCCCCGATGAGCCATGGGTCAGGACGCTCATGGCGCTGGTGATGCTGCTGGGAGTCGCCTGGCTCTTCCACCTGATCGCCAAGCGCTACATCGTGCGCATGCTCGGCGCGGCGATGAAGCGGCTCCCGAACTGGTGGGCCCAGACAGCGGTCGAGAACAAGGTGCTCTACCGTCTCGTGCCCCTCGTGCCCGTCATCATCATCGGGCGCGGGATCGCGCTGGTGCCCCACATGCCCCCGGGGCTGATCGAACTCGTCCAGCGCCTCGCCCAGTCCCTCGTCGTCCTGCTCATCGCGCTGGCGATCGGCGCGGCGCTCAATGTCGTCAACATCATCTACAACCGATACCCGATCGCCAGCGGCAGGCCGATCAAGGGCTACCTCCAAGCCGCCAAGCTCGTCATCTACATCGTCGCCGGAATCTTGGTCATCAGCGCGCTGATGGCCGAGTCGCCCTGGGTCTTCCTGACCGGCCTGGGCGCGATGATGGCGGTCATCCTGCTGATCTTCCGCGACACGCTGCTCTCATTGGTCGCGGGGATCCAGCTCGTCAACAACGACCTCGTCCGCGTCGGCGACTGGATCGAGATGCCACAGTTCAACGCCGACGGCGATGTCATCGACATCTCGCTCAATGTCGTGCAGGTCCGCAACTGGGACAAGACGATCACCGCCATCCCAACTCACAAGTTTCTGGACCACTCGTTCAAGAACTGGCGGGGGATGTTCGACCAGGGCGGCCGACGCATCAGCCGCCCCGTCAACATCGACATGACCACCATCCGCTTCCTCACCGAGGACGAGGTCAAGAGGTTCAGCCGCTTCCGGCTGCTCCGCGAGTACATCGCCCAGAAGGTCAAGGAGCTCGACGAATACAACCGCGAGTACTGCGCCGAAGAAGACGCGGAGATCATCGCCAACGCCCGCCACCTGACCAACATCGGGACCTTCCGGGCCTACATCTACGAGTACCTCAAGAGCCACCCGATGGTCCACACCGAGTACACGACCATGGTTCGTCAGCTCGAGCCCGGCCCGCACGGCTTGCCGCTGCAGGTGTGGACCTTCGTCAAGGACACACGCTGGACCGTGTACGAAGGAGTGCAGTCGGACATCTTCGACCACATTTTGTCCATCGCCCCCGAGTTCGGCCTGCGCGTCTTCCAGGAGCCGACAGGATACGACTTGGTCAGCCTCCGACGGCGTGCCGGCGGCGAGGATTCGGCGAGGTGAGCGGTCAGTCCGACGGCAGGTTGAGCTGCCACGAGACCCCGAAGCGGTCTTGGATGAACGCGAACTTCTCGCTGAACCCGTAGTTGTCCGGCGGCATCATCACGAAACCATCTTCCGACAACGCGGCGAACACGCGGTCGAGCTCCTGCTCGGAGTCGAAATCGACAAAGAGCGACACGGCCGGCGTGAAGTCAAATGGATGCTTGATCGGGCTCTCGGTCACCATGATCCGCTGGCCGTAGATCTCGAAGACGGCCTGCTGGATCGACCCCTCCGGCGCGCCGACCGGGTTGGGCCCGTACTTGGTGATGAAGACGACCCTCGCGTCGCCGAAGACCTCGACATAGCGATTGATCGCCTCCTCGGCACGTCCGTCCTGGAACATGAGAAACGGTGTGACACTCTTGGTCATGGCCTCTCCCTGTGGGTTGGAGCTCTGCGTGGTCTGGCACCCGGCCGCCGCGAGCAGGACGGCCGACATCAGCAGAAATGCGGTGGTTTTCATGGACCGAAGCTATCATGGGTTCGGGTACAAATCAAGTTCTGCGGGTCTTGAATTTGAGGCCTCGGCCTTCGATCGAGTGCTGTCCTCCCTCCGCTGCCAGTCCCGCCGGGGCCCGTGCCGCCCAGATCGCCCGCCGTTACCATCCGCCTATGCGACTGCTGAAGATCGATTGTCGAGCGGTGTGCGCCCTGCTGACTTTCTCGCTCACGCCAAACTCGGTCTGCCTCGGGCAGGAGCGCTCTGAACTCTGGGGCGAGCATGGCGAGCGCTGGTCGGCGGACTCCCGTCTGCCGGACTGGTCGTTTGCTGGCTTCGAGCGGGGAGAAGGGCCGATCCCCACGCCCGCGCCCACCCACAATGTCCGCGACTTCGGCGCCGTCGGCGATGGCGAGCACGACGACACCGAAGCTTTCCGCAAGGCGATCGCCGCGGCGGAGGGCGCCGTCGCCGAAGGGGCCGCCGCAGGCGTCGTCCGCATCCCCGCCGGTCGCTACACGATCACCGACCGGCTGGACATCCGTTCCTCGAGCATCATGCTCCGCGGCGAGGGCGAAGACCAAACGACGCTCTACTTCCCCAGATCCCTCACCGATGTCGAGCCGAACTGGAGCGCGACCACCACCGGCAGGCGAACCTCCAACTATTCATGGTCGGGCGGGTTCGTCCGCGTGACCGGGCGGCTGACGGGTCCGAGCCTCGGCGCTATCGGGCCCGCCCTCCGGGGCGAGACGGTGCTGCCCGTCGCCGAGCCTGATCGCTTCGAGCTCGGCGCAGAAGTCATGCTCTCGATGAGCGATGACGAAGAGCATTCGCTCACGCACTACCTCTATGCCGGCGACCCCGGCCCGATCGACAACATCGGGCGGCAGATCCGCGCGGAGCAGGTCTTCCGCGTGCTGGCGGTGGACCCCGAGGCCTCGACCATCACGCTCGACCGTCCGCTCCGCTTCGATGTGTGGGCCGAATGGGGGCCTCATCTCCTCGCGTTCCGGCCGACCGTCACGCATGTCGGCATCGAGTCGATGACGATGGAGTTCCCCGGCGACCCGTACGGGGGCCACTTCACCGAGCTCGGATACAACGGTATCGCCATGAGCGGTGTCGCCCACTGCTGGGTCAGGGGCATTCGCTTTGTCAACGCAGAGAGCGGTGTCTTCTTCAACGGCTGCTTCTCGACCCTCGACGGCCTCGTTTTCGAGTCCGAACGCGAGCCGGACCGCTTCGGCAACCAAGGCCACCACGCCATCACCGTCACCGGGACGGACAACCTCACCACCGGCTTCGACTTCCGCGTCCGCTACATCCACGACATCACCGTCAGCCGGGGCAGCATCGGCAATGTCTTCGCCTCCGGCCGCGGCGTCGATGTCAACTTCGACCACCACCGGCGAGCGCCCTACGAAAACCTATTCACAGACATCGATGTCGGGCTCGGCTCGCGCGTCTGGGCGAGCGGCGGGGGCGCGGCGCTC
>SLFH01000365.1 GCA_007124345.1 Phycisphaerales bacterium
CCGGCAACGAGGCGGATTTTCGTGGTGGCGGCGTTGCCGTGATCGGTTGCGATCAGGTTGGCTTCTTCACCAACGGGGCGTCCCATGCCGTCGCCCATAACCAAGCTGGTGCTGGCAGTGATCCAGGAGCCGGTGGCGGTATCTCGGTGCGCGACGGCGGCGTCGTACGCGTAGAAGGCACGTTCACCGACCTGCGTGCTGTGCAAACCCGTAGCCAGGAAGCGCCGGGGTCGATCCACGTGCACGACAATCTTGCCGATTACGGCGGAGGGATCGCGATCGAAGGGGAGGATTCACGGGTGGATCTGGTCAATGCGCGCGTGGTCGACAACACCGCGAACGAGCATGGCGGTGGTTTATACGTTGTCGACGGTGCGTCGCTTGAGATGGGGCGCATCGGTAGCGCGGATGGACTGCCTGGGACATGCCGGCCAATGCAGTCGGAAGTTGCACGCTGCAGTGTCGTCGCGGGCAATCACGCCGATGCAGACGGCGGTGGCATTGTCGTTGACGGTGCCGCAAAGGCAAAAATTTTCCAGACCTTCATCCACGACAATTCATCCCTCGGGGGGCGTGGAAGTGTCGCTTTCGTCAGCGGTCAGTCGACCCTGCTGGAACTGGAAGGGGCGGTCGTGCACTCCAACAAGGGATCGATCGACCTGTTTCATGTGCGCGATGCCGGCATCCTCGAGTTTCACTGGACCAGCCTGGCCGGCAACCGGGTGGCCGACGAGGATTTGCGCGTCTTCCGGGTGGTCAAAAGCGGCGATGGCACCCCGATCCTCAGCCTCAGTTCCAGCATCATCTGGGAGCCCGGCGCTGAACTGGCCAGTCAGAGCGGAGATCCGTTCACCAGGGATGGCTGTGTGATCGGACACCTGCCCTACGAGGACAGCGGACTGGACGAGCATGATTCCAATACGTTCTACAGCTTCATCGATCCACGACTGAGGGATCCGGACAATGGTGACCTTCGCCTGCGACTGGACTCACCGGCGGTGGATTACTGCGATCTGACGGCCGATCCGGAATTCAATGACATGTTCGACAATCCCCGCGGCGTCGATGTCGGCGGCCCGTTGACCGAGCCGCCCAACCCGCCCAACGGCGACCATGATTTCGATATCGGCGCCCACGAGTTGCCGACCGTGCAACAGGACATCTTCAGCGACCGCTTTGAGTCCTGATCATCCCGCCATGTAGAATCAAGTCCGACGTTCATGTCTGAACTGGACGGATTCACGACGATGAAGAGAATGGCGTACTTGGTCGCGGTGCTGTTCCTGGCGGCGGCCTGTAAGGCCGACCCTGAATCGATGATGCAAGCCGCGGCCCTGGATTGGGACGAACCGGTGAAAGTTGCCTCCGGCCAGGCCTACCAGGGGCCCTGGCGGATGAATGATTCCGAGTTTCTCTATGTCGACGACCCGGCGGTCGCCTTGCACGCCGAGAACACATTCATGGCCTGGGTGGACAACGCCGAGCAGGAGGTGTATTTCCAGGTCTTCGATCATGACGGCCAGGCTCGGATGGATGGGCCGGTCAATGTCTCGGGCAGTGGCGACGTCTTCTCCTGGCTGCCTCGGGTGGCCGTCGAGGGCGAGACCGTCATCATCGCCTGGGAAGAAATCCTGTTTACCGGCGGATCCCATGGCGGCGAGATCCTGGTGGCGCGATCGGGTGATGGGGGTCGCAGCTTTTCCGAACCGGTCAATCTCTCCAACACCACCGCCGGCGCCGGCAAGGGCCGGCTCAATCCCCAGCGCTGGGACAACGGCAGCCTCGATGTCGTGATCCGCGATGGGCAGGTGCATGTCGCCTGGACCGAGTACGAGGGCGCCTTGAGAGTGGCGAGTTCGAATGACAGCGGCCAGCGTTTTTCCGAACCCGTGCATGTGGCCGGTGATGACGACGCTCCGACCCGTGCCCCGTCACTGGCCGTCGGCCCCGACGGTCGAGTCTGGCTCGCCTGGACGGTGGGCGACAATGCTGCTGCTGATATTCACCTGGCCTGGAGCGACGCACCCGAGAACGGGTTTTCCGACGCCCGCCGCATCCACGCGTCGAACGATCATGCCGACAGCCCCGTGATTGCCGTTGCAAACGATGGCCGTGTCCACCTGGCCTGGACTTCCAGCGAAGGCAGACCGTTTCGCAACAGCCGCATTGTCCATGCGCACGATGCCGACGGTTCGGGGCCATTCAGCGAACCGGTGGTCATTTCCGGCGACAAGACCGCCGCCTACCCGCAACTGGCGGTGGCCGGAGCGCGCGTGCTGGCCAGTTGGGAAAGTGTGCCCCGCGGGGCGCGGCGGCCCATCGGCATCGGTCATGCAGCATCCGATGACGGCGGTGGAACGTTCAGCGCGCCCGGCGAAATTCCCGGTACTGCCCGCCCCGAATACGGCGTCAACGGTGGCAACCAGGGACTGTTGATGCGCAAGCTCGCGCTGGACGAGCGCGGCCGCGTTGCCCTGGGCCATGCCACGTTTCAGGAGGGCGAGGCGTCACATGTCTGGCTGCTGCACGGGCAGTGGCACTGAAGTCCGGTATCATCTGTCCGTACTCATCTCCCTGACCGAATCATGCGCATTCTCGCCGCAACATTCCTCTTCCTGTACGCCGTCTCGGCCCTTGCCTCAAGCGACCAGGCCGATACGCTGGCCGATGCCCGCAAAAGCGAAAACGCGGAGCTGACCGTGCTCTATGTCCCGGCCACGGGCTGGGCCTACCTCGATGATGACGATCGCCTGGCGGGCGTGACCGTTGAACTGATGCGTGGCTTTGCCGACTGGCTTCGCGACCATCGTGATATTGACGTCGAGCTCGATTTCGTGGAGGAGACTGACTGGTCGGTGTTCTATGGCCGCGTGCGCGATGCCGAGGGCGGGGTGTTCGGCATCGGCAATGTCACCATCACTGAAGCACGTCGCGAGGAACTGGCTTTTTCGCCGGCCTACCTCAGCAACATCGCGGTCATGATCACCCGTGACGACGTGGCCGAGGTGTGTGGCCCGGCCAGTGCGCCCGAGGCGCTGGACGAACTGCGTGCGCTGGCTTTTGCCGGCACCCTGCACGAGACACGCCTGCAATCCCTGCGCGACGAATACTGGCCGGAACTGGAAATCGATCGTGCCGGCAGCAACGACGAGATCATCGAAGCGGTTTCCGCCGGCACCCACTTTGCCTACATTGATGCCTACAACTACTACGGTGCCCGCGATCGCGGCGCGCCGCTTCGGCACCACCCGGCTTTCGACGATCCCGGCGAGGAGTTCGGCGTCATCATGCCGATGAACAACGACTGGCAACCCCTGCTCGAGGCATTCTTCGAGCACGACGGCGGCCTGATGCAGAGTGCGTTCTACCGCGAGCTGCTCGCCGAGCACCTGGGTGAGCCGGTTGCCGATCTGCTCGCCAGTCCATGACTTCCGGCTCAGGCGCGGTTCAGCCTTTTTCCCGATAATCGGTGCCGTCAAACGGGAGTTCAAATCA
>SLFH01000166.1 GCA_007124345.1 Phycisphaerales bacterium
GAGGATCTTGGTCATGTCGGTGTCCCATGGTTGGTGGTCTGCGTCGTTTGATCTGGCGTGGCTGTCTGAACCACGCCGGTGGCGGGTGTGTTCCGGTCGCCGGACGGACGGTCAGTTGGCCGGTTCGATCGTTTTGCGCCCGCCGATGTAGGGGCGCAGGGGCTGAGGGATCGTCACCGATCCGTCCTTGTTCTGGTGGATCTCCAGGAGCGGGATCAGGATGCGCGGGCTGGCGGCGACGGTGTTGTTCAGGCTGTGGCAGAAGGTCGTCGGCCCCTTGCCCCCCTCGCCCCCGGGCCGGTAGCGCATGTTCAGGCGTCGGCACTGGAAGTCGTACAGACGGCTGGCCGAGTGGGTCTCGCCGAAGCCGCCCGTCGGCCTGCCCTGCGCGTCGAGCTCGCCCCGCCCGGGCATCCAGCATTCGAGGTCGATCATGTCGGCGTTCTTCATGCCCAGGTCGCCGGTGCAGCACTGCAGCAGGCGGTGGGGCAGGCCGAGCGATCGCAGAAACTCCTCGACGAAGCCGATCATCTTCTTGTGCCACGCGCGGCTCTCTGCTTCGTCGGCGCGGCAGACGACCACCTGCTCGACCTTGTCGAACTGGTGGATGCGGTAGAGCCCGGCGGTGTCCTTGCCCGCCGCCCCAGCCTCGCGACGGAAGCAGGTGCTGACGGTGACATAGGTCAGCGGGAGCTGGGCCTCGTCGAGGATCTCGCCCCCGTGCATGCCCATCAGGGAGACCTCGCCGGTGCCGGCGAGGAAGAGGTCCTCGCCCGAGCCGCGCCGGGTCTCCTCGATGTGGTAGGCCTGGTCGCGCCCTGCGGGGAAGAAGCCGGTGCCGACCATCATCTCTTCGCGGACGATGACGGGGATGGTCATCGGGGTGAAGCCGTGCTTCTCGGCCATGAAGTCCAGGGCGTAGCGGAGGACGGCCTGGTGCAGTCGGGCGCCGTGGCCGGTGAGGACATAGTGGCGGGCCCCGCCCAGGCGGACGCCCCGCTCGAAGTCCGCGAGGCCGAGCTCATTGACCAGCTCGATGTGGGTCTTGGGGTCGAAGCCCCGGTTCTCCCGGAAGGACTTGGACAGGTCGAAGCCCTCGGGCGACCAGCGGCTGATCTCGGTATTGTCGTCGGCCGAGACGCCGACGGGGACATCCGGGTCCGGCGGGAGGGGGATCTCCAGGAGCAGGGCGTTCAGATCGGGCTCGATGGCCGCGAGCTCGTGCTCGAGGTCCTGGATCTGCTGCTTGAGCTCTTGGGGGCGGGCCTTGAGCTGGGCGACCTCCGCCTCGATCGCGGCCTTCTCGTCACCGGAGGCGGCCTTGAGGCGGCCCATGAGCTTGCCGATCAGCGGCCCCGACTCCTTGGCGGCCTTGTTGGCCTCGGCCTGGAGGGTCTGCTGGCGTGTCTGGATCTCACGCCGATGGGCGTCGAGTTCGAGGACGCGGTCGATGTCAACGGTGTAGTTTTTCCGAGCCGCGCCATGGCGGAAGCGGTCGGGATCTTCGCGGAGCAGCTTCAGGTCGATCATGGGAGGGGAGTGTAGTGGGGGCGGGGTGGGTTCGAACCCCACGGGGAGTCGAACTTTCGGCTGTCGCTCGGCGGTTTGCTGCCCCGAATCGGGAACAGATCCGCCACTCGTGCGTCTGTCGATACCATGGGCCGCAGAGAACAGATGCCGTCTGGGAGTGTGATGGGGAACCGATCGATGCCCGAAGGGGAAACCGGAACAGGTCTGCGGCTGCGCCCCGAGCACGGGCGGGGGCGTCCGATCGCGCTGGGGGACGAGCCGATCACCTTCGGTCGCCACCCGGACAACACCTTCAGCCTCAAAGACGAGAAAGCGAGCCGGTTTCACTGCGTTGTCGAGCCGGTCGAGGGGGGGTACCAGATCCGCGATCTCGAGTCTCGCAACGGCACGAAGGTCAACGGGGCGAGGATCCAGTCGGTGCGGCTGCACCCGGGCGACACGATCCAGGTCGGCAAGAGCCTGTTCTTCGCCGAGCGGGAGGGGGCGGCGGACTTCGACCCCCAGCTCCAGGGGGAGATCTCGGGGGCGGCGCCGGTCTGGCTGCTGGAGCTCAACCGGATCCTCAAGGAGTTGCCGCCGGCTGGGGCGGGCAAGGAAGAGATCGTGCTGCTGGCGGCCGACGGGCGCCCGACGGATGTGCTCTCGGCGGCCGGCGACGGCTCACGGGCGCTGAAGTACCTGCTGCGCGTCGCCTCCAAGGCGCGGGCGACGGACATCCACATCGAGCCCAAGGGCGACGCGTACCACACGCGGATGCGCGTCGACGGGCAGATGGTCTGGATCGCCGAGTTGCCGATCAAGACCGGCGAGTTTGTGCTCGGCATCGTCCGGGCGGCGTGCCACATGAAGCAGGCGGCTCGCGACGCGATGCAGGAGGGGCACTTCTCGGCGAAGTACTCGGGGGGCGTGCTGGACAGGCGGGTCGAGTTCCGGGCGAGCCTGACGCCGAGCACGCAGGGTCAGAAGGCGGTGCTCCGCGTGCTCGACTCGATGAACTCCCCGCACGCGACCGAGGAGCTCGGCCTGCTGCCCTACATGCACCAGCGCCTGCGCCGAACGGTGCGGATGGACGCGGGGCTCGTGCTCAGCTGCGGGCCCACGGGCTCGGGCAAGACGACGACGCTGTACAGCATCCTGCGCGAGATCGACCGCAACGCGAAGAATGTCGTGACGATCGAGGACCCCGTCGAGTTCCAGCTCGACGGGACGACGCAGCTGCCAGTCGACGATCAGCGCGGCAAGGGGTTCGGGGAGCTTTTGCGGTCGGTGCTCAGGCAGGACCCCGATGTGATTCTTGTCGGCGAGATCCGTGACGAGGAGACGGCGCGGACGGCGATGCAGGCCGCGATGACCGGGCACCTGGTACTTTCAACGGTGCACGCGAAGGACTCGATCGCGGCGATCTTCCGGCTTCTGGACCTGAAGGTCGAGCCGTACCTGGTGGCCAACTCGCTGGATGTGGTGATCGCGCAGCGCCTGGTCCGCTTGCTCTGCCCGAACTGCAAGGAAGAGGTGCGGCTGCTGCCGGGCCAGATCACCAAGATGGGCAAGCATCTGGGCGGCAAGACCAAGGCGTACCAAGCGGTCGGGTGCAAGCGGTGCCTCAAGACCGGGTACTTCGGGCGCCGCGCGATCTTCGAATTGCTCGACTTCAACGACGACCTGCGCGACATCGTGCTCAACGAGCCGAGCGTGCAGGCGATGAAGAAGGTGATCGCCGGCGGCCTGTTCACGACGCTGGCGCAGTTCGGCTTCCGCCTCGTCGCCGACGGCGTGACGAGCATCGAAGAAGTCGAGCGGGTGGCGGAAGAGCTGTAGCGCGGCGCTGGGCGCTGGGCGCAGGGTGCTGGGCGCGGGGTTTCCGGTCGGCGATTTTGATCGCATCACAGATCGAAGGCTGAAGTGGATCCGATTGCGCGGCCTCCCTGCGCCCAGCGCCCTGCTCCCCGCGCCC
>SLFH01000132.1 GCA_007124345.1 Phycisphaerales bacterium
ATGCGCTGGAACGTGCCGTTCTACTTCGGCGGGACCTCGCTGCTGATCATCGTGGTCGTGACCATGGATTTCATGGCCCAGTTGCAGGCGCACCTGATGTCTCATCAGTACGACAGCCTGCTGAAGAAATCGAATTTGAAGGGTTATGGTCGCAGTGGCGTGGTTCGCCGCTGATCGTGCGCCCTTGAGGCAATTGTCGAATATCCGGAGTAAGGAAGATGAAGGTCCAGGCATCGGTCAAGAAAGTTTGCAGGAACTGCAAAATCGTGCGTCGCGGTGGCGTGGTGTACGTGATCTGCAGCGATCCGAAGCATAAGCAGCGCCAGGGGTGATTCCCGGCATGATTGCCCCCGTTGGGGCTTGTAGAAGTCAGTCCAGACCGGTACAATTGCCGGTTTGCGCAGACTGAACGCAAACGGTTTTACGGAGTACATCAATGGCACGTATTGCAGGCGTCAACCTCCCTGTGCAGAAGCACACTTGGGTGGCACTGACCCACATTTACGGTATCGGACGCACCCGCGCCTATCAGATCTGCGAGGCCACTGGCGTGGCCCCGGACGTCAAGGTTCGCGACCTCTCCGAAGAAGATCAGGAGAAGCTGCGCCAGCAGGTGGGCAAGCTGGTCGTCGAAGGCGATCTGCGACGTGAAGTGTCCATGAGCATCAAGCGCCTGATGGACCTCGGCTGCTATCGCGGCCTGAGGCATCGTCGCGGGCTGCCCGTACGTGGTCAGCGTACCCGAACCAATGCCCGTACCCGCAAGGGTCCGCGTCGTCCGATTCGTTGAGGTAGAGCATCATGGCAAAGCAGCAGACCTCCAAAGGTAGAAAGAAGGTCAAGAAGACCGTTGTCGACGGTATTGCCCACGTGCATGCCTCGTTCAATAACACGATCATTACCATCACCGACCGCCAGGGCAATACCGTGTCCTGGGCGACTTCGGGTGGTTCGGGCTTCCGCGGTTCGCGCAAGTCCACGCCGTTTGCCGCCCAGGTGGCTGCCGACCATGCCGGTCGCGCTGCCCAGGAGTTCGGCATGAAGAATCTGGAAGTGCGTGTCAATGGGCCCGGACCGGGCCGTGAGTCGTCGGTGCGTTCGCTCAATGCCGTCGGCTTCAAGATTACGAACATCATCGACGTGACGCCGATTCCGCATAACGGCTGCCGTCCTCCCAAGAAACGTCGCGTGTAAGGCTCAGAAGCGGAACTATACAGATATGGCTAGATATACCGGACCGACCTGCAAACTCGCTCGCCGCGAGGGCGTGGACCTTAACCTGAAGAGCCCGGCGCGGGGCCTGGAGTCGAAGTGCAAGCTCAACCAGCCGCCCGGCCAGCACGGCGACAGCCGTCGCCAGCGCCTGTCGGACTACGCGCTGCAGCTTCGCGAGAAGCAGAAGGTGCGCCGCATGTATGGCGTGCTCGAGCGACAGTTCCGCAATTACTACAAGGAAGCTGCCCGTCAGAAGGGCGCGACCGGTGAAGTATTGCTGCAGTTGCTCGAAAGCCGGCTCGATAACGTCGTTTATCGCATGGGATTGGCCGTGACCCGTGCCCAGGCCCGCCAACTGGTCAGCCACAAGTCCATCGAAGTCAATGGCAAAGTGGTCAATATCCCGTCCTACCAGGTGAGACCGGACGATCGTATTTCGGTGCGCGAGAAGTCCCGCAATCAGCTGCGCATTCAGGAGGCCATCACGGTGTCCCGCGAGCTGGATCTGGTTCCGGCCTGGATCGACGTCAATTTCGAAAAGATGGAAGGCGTCTACAAGGCCGCTCCGGACCGCGACGACCTGCCGCCCGATATCAACGAAAGTCTGATTGTCGAGCTGTATTCGAAGTAAATCGCCTGAACTAGCGGCGATTCAATTTCAACACCGAATTTTAGAGAGGCATTCATGTCAGGCCAGATAAGCGAACTTGTCGGCAAAATGCTCAGGCCCAAGGGACTCATCGTCGATGAGATTTCCGAGCGCCGGGCACGTATTACGCTGGAGCCACTGGAACGCGGTTTCGGGCACACGCTGGGCAACGCACTGCGCCGTATCCTGCTGTCTTCCATTCCGGGTAGCGCCATTTCCGAGGCCGAGATCGACGGCGTGCTGCACGAATACACCGCGATCGACGGGCTGCAGGAAGATATTGTCGAAGTGCTGCTCAACCTCAAGGAAGTCGCCATTCGCATGCACCACCGCGATGAGGCCACCTTGACCCTGAGCAAGAACAAGAAGGGCCCGGTCACCGCTGGCGATATCCAGCTCGATCACGATATCGAGATCGTCAATCCCGATCATGTGATCTGCAACCTGACCAAGAACAGCGATCTGCGGATGCAGCTGAAAGTGACCCGGGGTGTGGGTTACCAGCCGGCAGCGGCGCTGAGGTTCGATGAGGAAGAGACGCGCACCATTGGTCGCCTTCAGCTCGATGCCTCCTACTGCCCGGTTCACCGGGTGGCCTACAGTGTGGAGAGCGCCCGTGTGGGTCAACGGACCGACCTCGACAAGCTGGTGCTGGATATCGAGACCAACGGCACCATGAGCTGTGAGGATTCGGTCAAGCTGGCTGCCGGCATTCTGGTTGATCAGATGTCGGTATTCGTCGAGTTTGTCGCACGCGAGAAGGATGAGACCGAGACGACCGGTGAGACTTTCGACCCGATTCTCCTCAGGCCTATCGATGATCTCGAACTGACGGTCCGTTCGGCCAATTGTCTGAAGGCCGAGCATATCCAGTATGTGGGTGACCTGGTGCAGCGCACCGAGACCGAGCTGCTCAAGACCCCGAACCTGGGCAAGAAATCGCTGACTGAAATCAAGACAGTGCTGGCGACCCACGATCTGTCGCTGGGTACCCGTCTGGAAAACTGGCCGCCGCCCTCGCTGGCGCGTGCCGAGCACTGAGGAGAACAACCATGCGTCATCGTAAAGCAGGTCGCAAACTGAACCGTACATCGCCCCACCGTCGGTCGATGTTCCGCAACATGACTGCCAGCCTGATCGAGCACGAGCTGATCAAGACCACGCTGCCCAAAGCCAAGGAGCTTCGGCGCGTGGCCGAGCCGCTGATCACACTGGCCAAGGAAGACAGCGTTGCCGCTCGTCGCCAGGCATTCGATCGCCTGCGTGATCGCGAAGCCGTCGGCAAGCTCTTCGGAGAGCTTGGCCCGCGCTATCGCGAACGTCCGGGTGGCTACCTTCGCATTCTCAAGTGCGGTTTCCGTGCCGGGGACAATGCGCCCATGGCCTACGTGGAACTGGTCGATCGTCCGGATGCGCCGGGTGTGGAAGCTAGCGAATAGAATTCCGGATACAACCGGAGGTTCAGCCAGCCCGGCCTTTGCGCCGGGCTTTTTTTTGGCTATATCCGGATTTCGCAAAGCCCCGGCATCATGAAGGCCCTGATCCAAAGGGGCTCACAAGTGGTTATCCTCGTGCAGATTCTCGCCGGGATCCGCACAGAAATTAAAAAA
>SLFH01000288.1 GCA_007124345.1 Phycisphaerales bacterium
TAAGAAAGCCCTGCGCCAGCAAACCCCCTACGGCATCGTCAACTGCCACGGCGCACTCCTCCCCCGATACCGCGGCCTCATGCCCAGCTTCTGGACCCTCGCCAACAACGAAACGCTCGGCGGCGTCAGCGTCCACTATGTCGACCGCAAGCTCGACAACGGCCCGATCATCGTGCAAAAGACCTACCGCGTGCACCCCCACGACACCCTCGAAGACATCATGGCCAGAGGCAAAGACCTCGCCGCCGAGGCCATCATCGACTGCGTCCGAAAAGTCGAATCCGGCGACCTCGAAGACCTCATGCCCAACGCCGAAGAGCTGCAATCGCACTTTTCGATGCCCACCAAGACGGATGTAGCGAGATTCAAGGCGGCGGGGCGGAGGTTTTTTTAGCAGGGCGCTGGGAACGGGGCGCTGGGCGCGGGGGTTCTAGTTGGTATGCTGTTCGCCACAGAGATTGGAGGGACGGCGATGGCACTCGGGTCGTACCGTGAACTTCGGGTCTGGCAGCGGGGGATGGACCTTGCCGAAGCGTGCTACACCCTCACCACCGGGTTCCCCTCCGAGGAACGGTTTGGCATGACCTCGCAGATCCGACGCGCCGCCGCGGCCATCCCCGCAAACATCGCCGAGGGCTACGGCCGCGGCTCAAGGCCCGATTACATCCGCTTCGTCCGCATCGCCAACGGCAGCCTCAAAGAACTGGAGACGCACCTCCTGCTCGCCCTCCGCATCAAGCTGGTTGACGAAGATCGCATCGCGCCGGTTCTTGCCCTGGCTGACGAGCTCGGCGCAATGCTCCACAAGCTCATGAACGCGCTCCGCGCCCGCGCCGGAGCAGGCGCCCCATGACCCTCGCCGATACCCATACACCCCGCGCCCAGCGCCCAGCGCCCAGCGCCCGGGCGCACGCCCTCTCCTTCGACATAGAAGACTGGTTCCACATCGTCGAGGTCAAAGCCGTCGAGGACCCCGCGCTCTGGCCGCAGCTCAGCGCCGAGAGCTCAATCGTCGAGCGTTACACCGATCTGATCCTCGAGATCTGCGCCGAGCACAACACCCGCGCCACCTTCTTCATCCTCGGCTGGATCGCCGAGCGTCACCCGGCGCTCGTCAAGCGGATCGCCGACGCCGGTCACGAGCTCGCCACCCATTCCTACTGGCACCGCAAGGTCTACGAGCTCACGCCCCAGCAGTTCCGCGAGGACATCGAACACTCGATCCGCGTCATCAAAGACGCCGCGCCGGGCGCCGAGATCCGCGGCTTCCGCGCACCTTCGTTCAGCATCACGCCCGGCACGGAGTGGGCCTTCGACACCCTCCTCGACTGCGGCATCACCTACGACGCCAGCCTCTTCCCCGGAACCCGAGGCCACGGCGGCTACCAGTGCGAGCCCGGTCCCCAAACCCTCACAACACCGAGCGGACGCACCATCGCCGAGCTCCCGATGTCCCTCGCCCCCGTCGGCTTCGGACCGTTCAAGAAACACATGTGCTACAGCGGTGGCGGCTACCTCCGCCTCCTCCCCTACAAACTCATCAACCAGGGCATCGAGCACGAAAAAGCCGCCGGCCGCCCCACCGTCGTCTACCTCCACCCCCGCGACTTCGCCCCCGACTGCCCAAGAGCAAAGATGCCCCCCCACCGACGCTTCAAGTGCTATGTCGGCCTGAACACCACGGCGGACAAACTGCGCAGAATGCTGCAAGAGCACGAGTGGACGACCTGCGCGGAGGTGCTCGCCGCCGGAGCAGCGGATCCGGCACAGTCCAGCGCGTCTCCGCCGGTGTCCCGCGTTACCTAGTACGCGTGCGGTCCGCGCCCCCCGCCGCCTTGCGAGACGCAAGCCGCTCGCGGGCCTTGATCACGATCATGTATTCGTACAGGTACTGCATCCGTGCGTAGATCACGCCCGGCATCCCGTCCAGCCACGCTCGCTTCCAGAACATGTAGTACGCCCACTTGATGTGCGCTCTGAACGGCAGCCGGAAGAAAATGTCCTTCTGCACGGCACGCCGTGCATTCGGGTCACGCGACAACAGCCCGCGCAGAGGTCGCCTCGCTCCCCCGACCACCTTCAACATCTCCTCCGCCTCGAAGCTCGAGTAGCTGTTGTGGCGTTCGAACCACTGGTTGATCCCCTTGCTGAACGGGAAGTGGATCAGGTGCCCATCGAGTTCGTCGACCTCGCCGTCAACGATCGCCACCGGGTTCACCAGGCGCTCGTACCTGATCCGTTCCGGACGGAACAGACGCACAAGCCAGGTCGGGTAGAGCGTCGCGTGCCGGATCCAGCGCCCCATGAACATGTCCTTGCGGCGCATCCGGAACGCGGACATCGGCGAATCGGGGTCGGCCGCTGCCATCACCTCCAGCGCCAGGTCCGGCTCGACCCACTCGTCCGCGTCGATGTACAGCACCCACGGGTGCTTGAACCGGATGTTCTGCACGCCCCAGTTCTGGTGCGACGACCAGTTGTCGAACCGCCGCTTGACCACACGCACATCGGGGAACTCTTCGGCGATCTCGACCGTCCGGTCCGTGCTGTAGCTGTCGTACACGACGATGTCGTCGGAGAAGCCGAGGCAGCTCAGGCAGTCGGCGATGTTGATCTCTTCGTCCTTGGTCAGGATCACGACGGACACCGGGTGCAGCCCGCGCGATGCGTCGAGCGAAGGCGTGAGTCGGATCCGCTCATCGCGCAGCCGCCGCTCACGCTCGCGGCCCACAACGGTGTCCGGGTCGTGCGCCTCGCCGGCGAACGCGCCCGCCCGCTCTCTTGCCAATGAACGGTGCAGATGCCCCCGCGTCGCCTCCAGCAGCGCCAGGTGGTACCCCGCCCTGCCGTCAAGTATCCCGCCCTTGAAGACGAACCGCGTGATGAACTCCCCAAGCCCCGAGCTCCGCCGACGCCCCGCGCCGGACTCGGCCTCCGCAATACACCCTTCAACAAACCCGCGGGCGCTCTGCGCCCTGACGCGGTACATCACGCCGCCGAGTCTGCGCGAGCGTCGATCGGGCCTCTCCCACGCCCCCGCCGGCGCATCCTCGCCGGCCCGCCACAGCCGCACATAGCGCCCGGTCGCCCCGCCGAACCGCAACCGCTTGCCGAAAAAGAGCGTGCGTGTCAGCAGCGCGTACCGCGCCGCGACCCCGTCGCCCGCCACGATCCCGCGGATGCTCTCGACCATCTCCGCGTCGGGACGCTCGTCGGGCAGCAGCAGCAGCACCCAACCCTTCGCGCCCTCCGCGCCCGCGGCGAACCCGCCTTCGACAACCTCAGCGCCTTCGGCCTCGGCCGCCCCACGCGCCGCCGCCGACGCGGCGCCGGTCAGGCAAACGACAACCTCGCCGATCTCACGCCCGGCGCGAATAGCGCCGGAGAGCTCGTCGGGGTCGACCCCCGCGGGGATCACGACGCGGCAGGCGCCGCCGGTTGGTCCGTTGCCCCCGCTCACCGCCCGCGCTCCA
>SLFH01000127.1 GCA_007124345.1 Phycisphaerales bacterium
CGCCGACCGAGAGGACGCCCGAGCCTCGTTCGATGTCGGCTTCAAGGTGGTCGCGGGCGTCGTGGACCTCCTGGAGGATGCGTCTGGCGCGGAGGAGGAGTGCGCGTCCGGCGTCGGTGAGGGCCACGCCGCGCCCCATTCGGTCGAACAGGGGCGCCCCGAGGGAGTCTTCGAGTTTCTTGATCTGCTGGCTGAGGGAGGGCTGGGCGACCCTGCATCGCTGGGCGGCTCGGCTGATGCTGCCGGCCTCGGCCGCGGCGACGAAGTACCGGAGCTGGTGCAGTTCCATAGGCAAATACTATAGTACATCACGATCAAGAATAGTTGACAGTTATAGCGGATCCCGCTAGCCTGTCCGTATAACGACTAGGAACCCGCCCCGATGGCGTGCGGCCCGCAGGGCCCGCCTCGGACGATGCACCAGCCACGGGAGGCAGTCATGAGCCAGAACAGCGACAGCAACAACCAGAAGAAGTGCCCGGTCCTGACGACCGCCGAGGGCGCCCCGATCGGGCGTCAGCACGCGTTGACCGCCGGGCCCAAGGGCCCGCTCCTGATGCAGGATGTGCAACTCGTCGAGCAGATGCAGCACTTCAACCGCGAGCGGATCCCCGAGCGTGTGGTGCACGCCAAGGGCTCTGGTGCGTACGGGACCTTCACCGTCACGCACGACATCACCAAACACACCAAGGCGTCGATCTTCTCGAAGGTCGGCAAGGAGACCGAGTGCTTCCTGCGGTTCTCGACGGTCGCGGGCGAGCGCGGGGCGGCGGACGCCGAGCGCGATGTCCGCGGCTTTGCGATCAAGTTCTACACCGACGAAGGCAACTGGGACATGGTGGGCAACAACACCCCCGTGTTCTTCGTGCGTGATCCGTACAAGTTCCAGAACTTCATCCACACGCAGAAGCGCGACCCCAAGAGCAATGTCCGCGACATGGACATGCAGTGGGACTTTTGGAGCCAGTGCCCCGAGTCGCTGCACCAGGTGACGATCCTGTTCTCCGACCGCGGCCTTCCCGCCTCATACCGAAATGTCCACGGGTTCGGCAGCCATACCTACAGCCTGATCAACGCCGAGGGCGAGCGGGTGTGGGTGAAGTTCCACTTCAAGAGCAACCAAGGCATCAAGAACTGGATGGACGACGAGGCGGCCAAGGTCGTCGGCGAGGACCGCGAGAGCCACCAGCGCGACCTGTTTACGGCGATCGAGCGGGGCGAGTTCCCGAGCTGGACGCTGAAGATCCAGGTGATGACCCAGAACCAGGCCGACGAGTGGTCGAAGAAGACGGGCTGGAACCCGTTCGACCTGACGAAGGTCTGGCCGCACGGGGACTTCCCGCTGATCGAGGTCGGCAAGCTGGAGCTGAACCGCAACCCCGAGAACTACCACGCCGAAGTCGAGCAGGCGGCGTTCAAGCCCTCGGCGCTGGTGCCCGGCATCGGCCCGAGCCCGGACAAGATGCTGCAGGCGAGGCTGATGTCGTACGCCGACACGCACCTGCACCGCCTTGGCGTGAACCACCACCAGATCCCGGTGAACAAGCCGCGCTGCCCGGTGATGCACTACATGCGTGACGGCCAGGGCGCGACGGCGGAGACCTATGGGAGCATGCCGAACTACTGGCCCAACAGCCGCTCGGGCACGCCGCTGCCCGACGAGAAATTCGTCGACCCGGCGTGGGACATCGGCGAGGCGATCGTCGATCGGTACGACTCGACGGTCGACCACGACGACTACACGCAGCCCGGTAACCTGTACCGCATGTTTGACGACGCCCACCGTGATCGGCTGGCGACCAGGATCGCCGGGGTGCTCGGCCAGGCCCGAGAAGAGGTCCAGATGCGTCAGCTCTGCCACTTCTTCAGGGCCGACGAGGACTATGGGCGTCGAGTCGCCGAGAAGCTCGGCGTTGATGTTTCGTCGTTCATGCAGACCGCCGGCGCCTGAATCCCGGCTGGAGCTCGCCCGTTCGCCGTCGGGGCCTTCCGTTTGGGGGCCCCGGCGGTCTTTTGTGAACACGCCGGCATCCGGTGCGGGGCACACAGAGTCTGAATACAAGGTTCGGTAGACATCGGCGCGCCGGTGTGCCACCATCGGTTCATGCGCAACGATCCAAATCCGCCGGGCGGGCTGAGCCGCAGAGGTTTCATGGGGTTTGTCGCCGGCAGCTCGCTCGCCGCGGCGGGGGGCGGGGCTTCCGCGTCGTTGCTCGGCGAGCGGAGCGTGACGCGTCGGCGC
Source organism: Phycisphaerales bacterium (assembly GCA_007124345.1). Taxonomy (GTDB): domain Bacteria; phylum Planctomycetota; class Phycisphaerae; order Phycisphaerales; family UBA1924; genus SLFH01. The sequence goes on from SLFH01000127.1 coordinate 2,243, forward strand.
CGCGCCCGCAATGTGATCTTCATGGTCTCCGACGGGATGAGCGCCGGGACCTGGACGCTGGCGGACATGGCGTCGCGCCGGAGGCACGGTCGCCCCAGCGCCTGGGCGAGGCTGATGGGTATGCAGGGCGCCAGGCGATCGATGTGCGCGACGGAGGCGGCGGACTCGCTGGTGACAGATTCCGCTGCGGCGGCGGTCGCATGGAGCATCGGCGAGCGCGTCAACAACGGCGCTCTGTGCATCACGCCCGACGGGCGAGAGCCGACGCCGTTGCTGGTAAAGGCCCGGGAGCGCGGCATGAAGACAGGTGTGGTGACGACCACGCTCATTCCTCACGCAACCCCGGCAGGCTTTGTGGTGAACATTCCGAGCCGAGCGATGTACCGCGAGATCGCTGACCAGATGATCGATCGCGAGATCGATGTGATGCTGGGCGGCGGCGGGGAGTTCTTCCCGCCCGAACTGCTCGGGCGTCACGAGGGACTGACGATCGCGCGTAACGCCGGGGAACTCCGACAGAGCCATCTTGACGGATCGGGGCGGCTGCTGGGCATGTTCGCTGACAGCCACATGGCTTACGAGCGTGACCGCACGCCCGAGGAGCCCTCTCTGGCGGAGATGACCGACCTGGCCCTGCGTCGATTGCACCGGGATGCGTCTGATGCGGGCGCCGGCTTCTGCGTGCAGATCGAGGGGGCTCGCGTGGACCACGCGGCGCACGGGAACGACCCCGTTGGCCTGGTCTTCGATCAGCTCGCCTTCGACGACGCGGTCGAGGTTGCGATGAAGTTCACGGCCGAGCGTGACGACACGCTGCTCATCGTGACGACCGATCACGCCAATTCGAATCCTGGCCTGACGCTGTACAGGGCTGCCGCCGAGAACGGGTTCGAGCGGCTGCTCAACGCCCGGCACTCGGCCGCCTGGATCCGGGGCCGCCTGCCCCGGACCGAGGACGAAGCGGAGTGGAAGCGGCTGACGCACGAGCTCGTGCTTTCGGCGGCGGGGTGTGATCTGACCGATGAGGAGCTCGGCTGGCTCGCCCGCGAGCGGCTGCACGGGGAGCGCGTGCACGGGTTCGACGCGCTGAACACGCTGATCGGCAACCTCGGGGCGGTTTTGGCGAACCACTACGCCGTCGGCTTCATGAGCCGGCACCACACGGCGGACATGGTCGAGCTGACGGCGATCGGGCCGGGCTCGGAGCTGCTCGAACCTGTCTGCCACCTGGCGGATGTGCATAGCGTGGTGACCGAGGCGGCGTCGATCCAGAGCTGATCGAACGGGCCGGGACGGTCCGTTCGGTCGCTGGAAACTGCATCCTTGCGCTCGTCTCTCGCTACCAGTGGGTGCGGGGTTGTTTCTGTTGTTGGGCGGAACACTCGACAGCCGATCGGGGTTATGCCCGCGATCTCTAAAAAGCCCGCATATTGCCCTGACCGATCGCCGCGTGGAGGCATCCGCGTCGGCTCCAGTCGCGAAGCCTGACGACCATGACGCAACCGCGTTCTTCAATCCGCTCGGTCCGACGATCCACGGGATGGTTTCGGCCGGGCATGATCGGTATCTGTGCGTTGCTCGGCTTCGGGCCGCCCCTTGCAGGCTGCGGCGAGGAGGAGAGCGCCAACGCCTCCCCCGCTTCGGCGCAGGGTCCGGTCGAGGTGCTGGTGGTCGAGGCGTGGACGAGCCCGATCGAACGAAAGCTGCGGCTGGTCGGATCAACGAGGGCTGTCGATGCGGTGACTGTGACCGCGGAGGTGACGGGCACGGTCTCGTGGATCGGGTTCGACGACGAGGCGATGGTCATCGAGAACCAGGAACTGATCAAGCTCGACGACCGTCGGGCCTCGGCAGACCTGCGAGCGGCTGAGGCCAGGCTCGAACGCCTGAGTCTCCGGCTGGAGCGGACGCGGACCGCGTTCGACCGGGGCGCTGCCAACCCCGCCGAGCTCGACGACGCGCGGACCGCTGTTGCCGAGGCCGAGGCCGAGCGCGATCGGGCCGAGGCTGTGCACCAGGACCACACGATCCGTGCGCCCTTTGCGGGGCGGGTGACCCGGCGGCTGGTGAGCATGGGGGCGCTGGTGAGCCCGGGCGACACGGTCGCGGTGCTCAACAGCGTCGACCCGATGGAGGTCGCGTTCTCGGTGCCCGAGCGGGCGCTGGCGGACCTCCGGATCGGGCTGGATGTCAAGGCCCAGACACCGGCGTTCGGCGACAAGAGCTTCGACGGCGAGCTCGCGACGATCGGCGCCGAGATCGATCCGGTCTCCCGAGCGGCGGATGTGTTCGCCAGGGTCGAGAACCCCGACGGCCTGCTCCGCCCCGGGATGTTCGTGAACATCACGCTGGTAACGGGCGTCGACCAGAGCGCGGTCTTGGTGCCCGAGTCGGCGCTGGTGATCGAGGGCAACCGCATCGAAGCGTTCGTGATCGAAGACGGCAAGGCGACACGCCGACGCGTGCGGCTCGCCACGCGGATGTCCGGGCTCGTCGAGATCGCCGAGGGCATCAAGGCGGGCGAGGTCGTGGTCACCAGCGGCGTGCAGAAACTCCGCGAGGGCACGCCTGTCAGCGCCTCGGCCGATGAGACACTGGCGGAACTGGGCGTGATCCCGGGCAAGCCCCTGGCCGAGCAGCCGATCATGACCGACGCGGGCTTTTTCGTCGAGCCGGTGTCGAACCGCGAGCCGGGATTCGCAGACGAGAACGGCGGCGGCTGATGGTCATCTCGACGATTTCCGTCCGCAGGCCTGTGCTCGCCGGCGTCTTTGCCGCGGTGATTCTGGTCTTCGGCCTGGTCTCGCTGACGAGGCTCGAGATCCGGCAGTACCCCGATGTCGACCCGCCGGTGGTCTCCGTCTCGACGAGCTACCGCGGGGCTTCGGCGTCGGTGGTCGACGCGGAAGTCACCAAGCGCCTGCTCGATCGGCTGACGGGGATCGAGGGCATCCGGTCGATGGAGTCGACCAGCCGCGACGGCAGCAGCCGCATCAACATCGAGTTCAACCTCACCCGCGATCTGGACCTCGCGGCGGCGGATGTGCGCGACCAGATCAACCGCGCTCGCGACGATCTGCCGCTGGACGCCGACGAACCGATCGTCCGCAAGGCGAGCAGCGACGCGTCGCCGATCATGTGGCTGAGCCTGACGAGCGACCGACTGAACAACCTCGAACTGACGGACTTCGCGTCGCGCCGGCTGGAGGAGCGGCTGTCGCTGGTCGACGGTGTCTCGCGCGTGCGGATCGGCGGCGAGCGACGCTACGCGATGCGGATCTGGCTCGATCGGCGTGCGATGGCGGCGCGGGGCGTGACGGTTGCTGAGATCGAATCGCGCCTGGAGGCGGAGAACCTCGAACTGCCCTCCGGGCGTGTCGAGTCGAGGCTGGCGGAGCTCTCGGTGCAGACCGATTCTCGTTTGCAGAGCATCGAGGAGTTCGAGCGGCTGGTGGTCCGCAGAACCTCCTCGGGGCCGATCCGCCTGATGGATGTCGCCGAGGTGGACCTGGGCGCCGAGGACGACCGCTCGGCGTTCAGCGTGAACGGGCGAAACTCGGTCTCACTGGGGATCATCCGCCAGTCGAACGCCAACACGGTCGAGGTCGCCAACGCGGTTCGGGCCGAGGTCGATGTGGTCCGGCGCACGCTGCCCGACGGGGTCGACCTTGACATCTCGTCGGACGACTCGATCTACATCAACACCTCGATCAGAGAGGTCGCCAAGACCCTCACCATCGCGTTCGGGCTGGTGGTGCTGGTGATCATGGTCTTCCTGGGATCGCTGCGCGCGACGATCGTGCCGGCGTTAGCGATCCCGGTGTCGGTCTTCGGCACGGTGACGCTGCTGTACGCCGCGGGGTTCTCGATCAATGTGCTGACGCTGCTGGCGGCGGTGCTGGCGATCGGGCTGGTGGTCGACGACTCGATCGTGGTGCTGGAGAACATCGAGCGCCGGATCCGCGGGGGCGAGCCCAAGCTCGCCGCGGCGGTCAACGGGGCCAACGAGGTCGGCTTCGCGGTGATCGCGACGACGGTCGTGCTCGTGGCGGTGTTCGTCCCGCTGGCGTTCCTGACGGGCGCGGTCGGTCGCCTGTTCACCGAGTTCGGCCTGACGCTCGCGGGCGCGGTGATTATCTCGAGCTTCACCGCTCTGACGCTGGGCGCGATGCTCAGCTCGCAGGTGCTGCGCAGGCCCAAGGCTCGCAAGGCCCCGTCCGGGCGGAAGAAGGCCAGGGCCGAGCGGCGCGCCAAGAAGCGTGCCGCAAACGGCAAGCCCGAGGCCCCGGACACGGGGCTCCTTGGAGGCATGCTGAACCTCTACGGCAGCGCGGTCGGCGTCGCGATCAAGCTCCGGTGGTTGAGCTTCGTGATGGTGATCGGGATCACCGGGGCCGCGGCGTACTTCTTCGACCGCCTGCCCAGCGAGCTGGCGCCGACGGAGGATCAGGGGCGGTTCATCATCAGGCTGGACGCGCCGGAGGGCGCCTCGCTGAACTTCACGCGCCGCCAGGTTCAGGAGGTCGAACGGATCCTGAGCGAGCGTTCGGGCGAGGGCCAGCCGATCACCCGCGTGATCTCGATCGTTGCGCCCGGCTTCGGCGGGGCGAACCAGGTGAACACCGCCCGCATCATCGTCCGGCTGACCGACTGGCGCGATCGCGACATCAGCCAGCCCGAACTGGTCGCAGAACTGGCGCCGCGCCTGCGCGCGATCCCCGGCGCGAGAATCATCCCGATCAACCCCGCGGGTTTCGGCATCCGCGGCGCGGGGGAGCCGATCCAGTACGCCATCGGCGGGCCCGACTTCGAGTCCGCCCGCGAGTGGGCGCAGATCATCGCCGAGGCGGCCGAGGGCGACCCGATCTTCGACAACCTGCGGATGGACTTCGAGCAGACGCAGCCGCAGCTCTCGGTCTCGATCGACCGCGAGCGAGCGATCGATCTGGGCATCGATGTGCGGACGATCGGCCGGACGATCCAGACCTTCCTGGGCGGTCGCGAGGTCACCGAGTTTTTCGACCGGGGCGAGCTGTACAAGGTGCTGCTGCAGGCGCGACCGTCCGACCGGGCCAACCCCTCGGACCTCTCTGAGATCTATGTGAGGTCCGAGACAGGGTCGCTGGTGCCCTTGTCGGCGCTGGTGACGATGGAGGAGTCTGGGACGGTCCGCGATCTGACGAGGATCAACGGTGTGCGCCCGGTGGTGCGGAGGGGGCAGGTCGGCGCGGGCTCCTCGCTGGGAGAGGCGCTGGACCGGCTGGACGAACTCGTGCGCGACCGCCTGCCCCCCGGCGCGTCTGTGAACTATCTTGGCGAGTCGCTGGAGTACCGCGATTCGTCGATGCAGCTGTACATCACCTTCGGGCTCGCGCTGCTCTTGGTCTACCTGGCGCTGGCGGCCCAGTTCGAGAGCATCGTGCACCCGTTCACGATCCTGTGCTCGGTGCCCCTGGCGATCACGGGCGGCTTGGCGGCGCTCTTGTACACCGGCGAGTCGCTGAACATCTACAGCCAGATCGGGCTGATCCTGCTGATCGGGCTGATGACCAAGAACGGGATCCTGATGGTCGAGTTCGCCAACCAGCTCCGCGCCCGGGGGATGGATCTGGCCGACGCGGCGCGCGAGGCCGCCAAGATCCGATTCAGGCCGATCATGATGACCGCGATCTCGACGATCCTGGGCGCGATCCCGCTGGTGCTCGCCAGCGGCGCGGGGGCGGAAGGACGCCGGGCGATCGGGATCGTGATCGTCGGTGGCATGAGCTTTGCCACGCTGCTGACGCTCTTTCTGATCCCGTCCTTGTACACGCTTCTGGGCAGGCTCACCCAGCCCTCGGGCGCGACGGAGAAGCGCCTGCGCGAGCAGCTCAGCTCGCTCACCGACGGCGTCAAAGAGGAGAGCGATCGGCGGAAGGCCGAGGGCCGGATCGGCCCGAACACCCCCACCACCGCCTGAGCCCGGGCCGGGCGGCAACGCCTCGGATCGGTCCGGATTCGACAGCACCGAATCTTCGCATAATCTTCATCTATGCTGTCGATGATCGCCCAGGGCCTCGGGGGCCTGGGGCTCTTTCTTCTCGGAATGGTGCTGATGACCGACGGGCTCAAGTCCGTCGCGGGCGGGTCGCTGCGCACCATCCTGACCAAGACGGTCCGCGGGCCGGTCTCGGGGATCGCTGCCGGGACGGGGGTCTCGGCGCTGGTGCAGTCGTCCAACGCCACGACGATCGCGACGATCGGGTTCGTCAGCGCGGGGCTGATCGGGTTCCTGCCCGCCGTGGGCGTCGTGCTGGGCAGCAACATCGGGACGACCAGCACGGGATGGCTGGTCGCGGTTTTGGGGATGCGGTACTCGATCGCCCCCTACGCGATGATGCTCGTGCTCGTCGGGGCGATGATCCTGCTCTTGCGGCTGGGCCGGTCCGCGGCTTTGGGCACGGCGATCGCCGGGTTCGGCCTGCTCTTTGTCGGCCTCGGTGGGATGCAGGAGGCGATGGGCGGGCTCGCAGAACGGATCGACCCCGAGTCGCTGCCCGGCGCGGGCTGGGGCGGGCGGATGGTCCTGCTCGGGGCGGGCTTCGCCATGTCGATCGTCACCCAGTCGGCCAGCGCCGCGCTGGCGGCGACCCTGGCGGCCCTCGCTTCCGGGGCGCTCAACTTCGAGCAGTCGGCGGCCCTTGTGATCGGGCAGAATGTCGGCGCGGCCGTCGCCGCGGCGATCGCGGCGATCGGCGCCTCGGTCACCGCCAAGCGCACCGCGATGGCGCATGTGCTGTTTAATGTGATTCTGGGCGGCCTTCTGATCGTCAGCCTCAGGCCGTTTCTCGAGGGGATGCTCTGGCTGTTCGCCTTTGTAGGGCTCGGGCCCGGGGTGCTGGCGCTCGCGGCGTTCAACACCTTCACGCGCGTGATCGGCGTGCTGCTGGTGCTGCCGGTGATCGGGGCGTACGCGGCGCTGGTCGAGCGTCTGATCCCCGAGCGCTCGGCCTCGCCGACGAGGTTTCTCGACCGCTCGGTCGGTCGTGTGGGGTCGGTCGCTTCCGAGGCTGCGCGGCGCAGCGCCGCCGAGACGCTGCGCGAGTTCCTGGCCGCGTTGGGGGCCGGGCGGACGCGGATGGCGGTCGACGGCGCGCAGAACGCCGCGGCGAGGATCCGCGAGTTCATGGCCGAGCTGTCGCGCGAGGGGCAGAACCGTTCGGATGTGAGGCGGAACCTCTCGACGCTCCACGCGATCGACCACATCGAGCGCCTCGCGGGCAACGCAACGGCGATCGAGAGCATCCCCCGCTCCGATCGGGTGAGCGATGTGCGGGACCGCTACGACGAAGTGAAACGCATCGCGATCGAATGGCTCGACGATCCGTCCAAGCCCGTCCCGGCCGAGAAGCTCGAAGAGCTGGGCGAGGAGATCGCCGAGCTGCGCAAGACCAACCGGCGGAAGGTGCTGGCCGAGGCGGCCGAGGGTGAGCTGGACAGTCGCGCGGTCGCGTCGTACACGGAGGCGGTCATCCACCTGGACCGCTCGGCGTACCACATCTGGCGCGCGCTGCACCACTTGGATCCCGACAAGCCCGAGCCGGATGTCGGCGCCGAACACCGCGACTGACGAAAGATCGACGCGCTGATCCCGGACCTTGAACCCAGAGAGGTACTCTTCACCAATGCTGACAACGATCTCGATGGGCCTCGGCGGGCTCGGGCTCTTTCTTCTTGGGATGGTGCTGCTGACCGACGGGCTGAAGGCGCTCGCCGGCGGGTCGCTGCGCGCAATCCTGACGAAGACGGTCCGAGGGCCCTACTCGGGCATGGCCGCGGGGGCGGGAATCACGGCCTTGGTCCAGTCGTCCAGCGCCACGACGCTGGCGACGATCGGGTTCGTCAGCGCCGGATTGATCGGGTTCCTGCCGGCGGTCGGCGTCGTGCTGGGGAGCAACATCGGGACGACCAGCACCGGCTGGCTGGTGTCGGTTTTGGGGCTGAAGTTTTCGATCAGCGCGTTCGCGATGCCGCTGGTGTTTGCGGGGGTGATGATTCGCCTGCTGGTCAAGGGTCGCGGGGCGTCGGCGGGTCTGGCGCTGGCGGGGTTCGGCCTGCTGTTCATGGGGCTGAGCGGTCTGCAGGAGTCGATGTCGGGCCTGGCCGAGCGGATCGACCCCCAGTCGCTGCCCGGGGAGGGCTTTGTCGGTCGGCTCATCCTCGTTGGCGTCGGGTTCGCGATGACGGTGGTGACGCAGTCATCCAGCGCCGCGTTGGCGACGACGCTGACGGCGCTGGACTCGGGGGCGATCGATTTCGAAAGGGCGACAGCGCTGGTGATCGGCCAGAACATGGGCACCACGCTGACGGCGGGGATCGCCGCGATCGGGGCGTCGGTCGCGGCCAAGCGGACGGCCTTGGTGCATGTGCTGTTCAACCTCATGCTCGGCGTTCTGCTTATCGCGATTCTAACGCCGTTTCTGATGCTGTTGATGCACGGGCTTGACCTTGTGGATGTGGGGCCCGGCGTGATCGCGCTGGCGACCTTTCAGACCTCTTGCAAGGTGCTGGGCGTGCTGCTGGTGCTGCCGGTGCTCAAGCCCTTCGCGGGGCTCGTCGAGCGGATCATCCCTGAGCGATCGGTCTCGCCGACACGGTTCCTCGATCGCTCGGTCAGCGAGATCGGCGATGTGGCGGCCGAGGCGGCCAGGCGCAGCGCCGCAGAGACCCTGCGTGAACTCGTGGTCGCCAGCGGCGCCGGGCACGCCGTCATGGCTTCTGAACGGGCCAAAGCGGCGACAACGACCATCCGCGAGTTCCTGGCGAAGCTTGCCCGCGAGAGCCAGACCGACGCGGAGGTGAACCGCAACCTTTCAACGCTGCACGCGGTCGACCACATCGAGCGGCTCGCGGGCAACGCCGAGGCGACCGCGAAGATCCCGAGGACCGAACGCATGAAGGAAGTGCAGGACCGCTACGCGGAGATGCGCCGGCTGGCCCTCGGCTGGCTTGACGATCCGTCGCAGCCCTCCCCCGCGCCGGAGCTGGGCCGGTTGGCGGGCGAGATCGCCGAGCTCCGGATCTCGGGGCGCAGGTCGGTGCTTTCACAGGCCGCCAAGGGACGCATCGATGGGCATGAAGTGGCCTCCCACACCGAGGGGATGATCCACCTGGACCGCTCGGCGTACCACATCTGGAGGGCGGTGCACCACCTGGACCCGTCGACACCCGAGCCATTGGTCGACTCGGACACGCACGACTGAGCTTCAGCCGGCCTCGGCCAGGCGGACACCCCCGGAGGGCAGCTCGGTCATCACGACGCGGTTGCGCCCCTGCTGCTTGGCGGCGTACAGGTTCTTGTCGGCGTCCTCGACCCAGCTCTGCGCGTTGACCGCGCCGACCTCGGCGCAGCCGACCAGCCCGATCGAGACAGTCAGACCCCGGTCGGGGTGACGGGGCCACACGACATCCTGCACCATCGTGCGCACACGCTCGCAGACCGCCAACGCCTGATCGGGCGTGGTGTCGGGCATGATCAGGAAGAACTCCTCGCCGCCGTAGCGGCATGGAAGGTCCGTCTCGCGGCAGGCTCGCTGGAGTATGGCCGCCAGCCCCTGGAGAACGGCGTCTCCGGCCGGGTGGCCGTAGTTGTCGTTAATTGACTTGAAGTGGTCGCAGTCGATGCCGGCCAGGGCGAGGGGACGGCGCTTGCGGCGCGCGCGGGCAACCTCTTCGCGCCAGCGGTGGTCGAAGTGGGCGCGGTTGTACAGGCCCGTCAGCCCGTCGATCTGGGCCCGCTGGGACAGCATGAGCAGCAGGTTGCTCAGGCGAACCGCGGCGCGGATTCGGACTCGGAGCTCTGTCAGGTCGAAGGGCTTGCAGATGTAGTCCATCGCGCCCAGGTCGAAGGCGGTGACCTTGTCGTGCGGGCTCTGCAAGCCCGAGAGCACGATGACCGGGATGTTGTTCAGCGTCGGGCTGTCTTTCAGCCGGCGCAGCACCTCGAACCCGTCCATCTCGGGCATGTCCAGGTCCAGCAGGACGACCGAGGGCGGGTCCTTCTCGGCGATGTCCAGACCGGCCCGGCCCGACTCGGCCGGGATCAGGTCCAAGTCTTCAGACCGGAGACGCGCCGATAGCAGCCGGTGGACATCCGGAGAGTCGTCGATCACCAGCACTTGGGGCCGGCTGTTGAGTTGGGACGCGTGGATCTGCATTGTTCCAGACGGGCTCCGGCGCACCGGCCGAGCGTCGGCCCTGCGGAGAGGTGATCGAGAATCAGCCGCAGGCCTTGATGGCGCGCCGGCACACATTCAGCAAGGTGTCGAGTTCGTCGCGGACATCGGCCACGCCCAGCGGTGCGTTGAGTTCTCGGAGCTCTCTTTCCAGTTCGGCGGCGGCCTGGGTGATGCCGGGGTAGCCGTAGCCGGATCCGGCGC
>SLFH01000123.1 GCA_007124345.1 Phycisphaerales bacterium
ATTGACCTATCCGACAGGTCGGGCCTATCCTTGCAGCCCAGGTCTCGGCCTCGCGGCGTTGCCGCGGTCCATGCACCAATCATGCCGGCTTGTCCGGCCCGCCCCGCCCGGTAGGCGGCGAGTCAGCCTTTCGCGGCGATCTTCCGGCGTTTTGGCCCGGTCGCCGTCGGGCCCGAGTCAGTGGAGGCCACAGATGCCAGAGCTCCGCCGACAGACCACGATCTTCAATAAGGGCCAGGAGCCCGTGAAGCGGTGGCATGTCATCGACGCGACCGACCGTCCCCTCGGACGGCTCGCGACCGAAGTCGCCACCATTCTCATGGGCAAGCACCGCCCCGAGTACACGCCCCACTCCGACTGCGGCGACTATGTGATCGTCCTGAACGCCTCGAAGGTCGGCCTGACCGGCTCGAAGGCGGAGCGGTCCTACCGCAAGCGGTACACCGGGTATCCGGGCGGGCTGAAGCTGGAGACCTTCGGGACCCTCCGCGAGCGTCGGCCGCAGGCCCTGGTCGAGGGCACCGTCAAGCGGATGCTGCCCAAGACGCGTCTTGGGCGTGTGATGATCCAGAAGCTGAAGGTGTACGAGGGGACCGAGCACCCGCACCAGGCCCAGCTCGCCGGGCTCGCCGCAGAGCAGAACTGACCGAGGCAGTAGCCGGGAAACCCACCGATGACCCAGACCGACACGAACGCTGGCCCCGAGGGCCTGATCGACCTCTCCTCTCCGAACACACGCGCCGTGCGCGATCCGGTCCCGCCGGACGCCCACGGGTGGTGGTGGGGCACGGGGCGTCGCAAGACGGCCGTGGCCCGCGTGCGCATGCGTGCGGCCAAGGAGGACGAGGCGAAGATCTCGATCCAGACCTCCAAGACCAAGTTCAAGACGGTGGAGGAGTACTTCACCGAGCCGGAGGACCGGGCCGACTGCTACGCCCCGTTGGATGTGACGCAGACGCGTGACAAGTTCCAGATCTTCGTCCGTTGCGCTGGCGGGGGGATCACCGGGCAGGCCCAGGCCGTGCGTCTCGGGATCGCCCGGGCGCTGCGCGACTTCGATCCTTCGCTCGAGGGCGTGCTGCGTGACAACGGGTTCCTGACCCGCGACGCCCGCGAGGTGGAGCGAAAGAAGTACGGCATGGCGGGCGCCCGTCGGCGCTTCCAGTTCTCGAAGCGCTAAGCCGTCGGATCGACAAGCTTTTCTCTGGCGGCGGTCCTTTGGGGCCGCCGTTTTTTACTGCGCGTCGGATCGGTGCGCGGATCGGCGTCCGTGCGGGCTCTGCTTTGCGGTAGACTGGAGCCCACCGAACCAGTCCATGGCCCAGCGAGCTAGACCCGAACCCGATCGCCCAGGAGGGGCCGAGACCCCGCCCGTGCCGCCGACCGGCGCTAATGAGCGTCGGCGTCGTTGGGTCGTGGTGCGTCGGGTGGTGATTGTCGGTGCGATCCTCTTCGGGCTTGGGGCGGGCGTGGTGGTGCTGGCGGCGGTGCACATGGTCGGCCAGGCGCCGGTCTGGTGGCGTGCGGCCGAGCCGGACAACCCCGCGACGGCCGAGGTCGCCGAACGCATCGAGCGGGCGCTGGTCAACGAGCTGCACCGCGTCGACCGAGGGGCGAGCGAGGAGACAGCCGAGGGCGGTGGCGACTGGATCAGCGAGCCCTGGGGGTTCACTGTGTCGGCGCGGGATGTGAACGCGTGGCTGAACACGCGCCTGCCTCGCTGGGCGGAGAACGAGGAGCCGGACTTCGACTGGCCCGAGAGCGTTCGCGAGCTGCAGATCGACTTTTCCGGGCGTCAGATCCGGATCGGGGCGCGGGTCAATACGGGGGAGGGGGATCGGACGCTGTGGGCGTCGTTCCGGCCGGAAATCCGCAAGGACGGATCGCTCTGGATCGTGGCCGACGGAGCGTATGTCGGGCGTTTGCCGATCCCGCCCTCTCTGGTGCTGAACCAGACGGAGGCGAGGCTGGAGTCGCTGCTGGACATGAAGCTCGAGGACCGCGAGTTCTGGTCTCGCGTCATCCGGGCGGCGATGGGGGCCGAGGCGATGCTCGAAGACGCGTCGATCGGGCTGGGCGACGGGCGACGGGTCCGGCTGCTGCGGATCGTGTCGCGGTACGACCGGATCGAAGTGACCTGCCGCACGGAGTGGTCGAGACGCGTGGCGTCGGACGCGGGGGATCGGTAGGGGCGGTCAGGCTTTGAAGAGGTTGGGCTCGTCGTCCTCTTCTTCGTCCTCGTCTTCCTCGTATTCGTCCTCGTCGTCTTCTTCGTCCTCGTCTTCTTCCTCGTCCTCTTCGTCATCCTCTTCGAGTTCGTCCTTTTCGTCGAGTTCTTCCTCGTCCTCTTCGAGTTCGCCCTCTTCTTCCTCGTCCTCGTCCTCATCCTCTTCTTCTTCGTCCCAGTCTTCTTCCTCTTCCTCGTCGGCTTCTTCCCACTCGTCTTCGTCGGCGACTGCGGCGAACCGGGCGTCGTCTGTTTCCTCGTCTTCTGTCTCCTCGATGAACTCGTCCTCGCGTCGGGCGGCGGGGCGTGTGGGGGGGAGGAGGCCCATGAGGATCGCGACGGAGCCGCAGGCGATCAGCCAGAGACGGCCGGTCTCGTCGGTGCTCCAGCGGAGGAGTTTGGAGTCGGCGCGTCGACGCTTGGGGGGCGTGGGGGGCGCGGGCTCGATGCGTTCGAAGATGGAAATGTCGTGCTGCTCGGGCAGGGGCTCGGCCTGCTCGCGGTCGAGGGAGACGAGGTTGAGCTGGCTGCGGGCGAGGGAGCGGACGACGGCTTCGTCGCCTCGCTCGATTGCGGCGAGGTAGGTCCTGTAGCGTTCGAGGCGCTGCTCGCGGTGCTCGACCATGGCGTGGGCGCGGTCGCGGCGCCAGGTGGCTTCCAGGAGCCGGTCCTCGGCGGGGACGAGAATGGCGGCGCCGACGAGGCCAAGCCCGGCGAGGAGGAAGAGCCAGCCGGGGATCCATGGGATGGCTTTTGCGAGAGCGCTCTGCATCGCGCTTGGTCTCATCGGGCGGGGTCCGGTCCTGAACGCCAAAGATCCGCGTCGTCCTTGACGCGTTGGGGTGAATGTAGCACCGATGTGTTGCGGCGCGTGGGCGGTGTTGGGCCGGTAGACTTGGCCGCGAATGTCCAGGCGAGCTGTCATAACGGGTTTGGGGGTGGTGAGCGCGTACGGGGTCGGGCTCGAAGCGTTGTGGGCCGGGCTTTCGTCCGGTCGGAGCGCGCTCGGGCCTGTGAAGTCGTTCGATGCGACAGGATTTGCGTGCTCGGCGGGGGGTGAGGCGGAGGGGGTGAGCGCCAAGGACGCGGTGCCCAAGACCTATCGGAAGTTTGTGAAGGTGATGGCCCGGGATACGGAGCTCGCGGTGGTGGCCGCGGGGCTGGCGGTCGAGGACGCGGGGCTGAGCACGCGCGCCACGGCCGAGGGTGGGGAAACGACCTACCCCGCGGGGCG
>SLFH01000171.1 GCA_007124345.1 Phycisphaerales bacterium
CCCGCAACGCCCGGCCCGTCTGCGCCCTGGCCCGGTGCAGCCGGCTCATCACCGTTCCGATCGGCACCTCCAGGGACTCTGCGATCTCCCGGTACTTCAATCCCTCCACCGCCCAGAGCCAAAGCACATCGCGGAGCTCCGGACTCAGCTTTCCTAACGCTTCGTGCAGCTTGTGGGCGGCGGCGCCGAAGTCGAAGCCATCGACCTCCGCGGGGTCCGGAGCCTCGTCCTGCTCGTGCAGACCCATCGCGGTGTAGCGGTCGATCGCCCGATCGCCCGCGTCCTTGTGGGCGAGAGAGCCATAGAAGCTGTTCCTCGCGATCGTCATGAGCCAGGCACGGATGCCCGCGCCCTTCTCCTGAAACTTCCGGACAGTGTCGGGCCGGAAAGCCCGCGCATAAACATCTTGCACGAGATCGTCCGCTTTGTCCGCGTCCCGGGTTAGGAAGCGGGCGAAGCGGTAAACCGCGTCGAACTCCGCCATCGCAAGCTGTTCGAAATCTTCGGCCCGCATGACTGAGTCTACCCAAGCAAGAGCTGTCTTCACCTTTCTATTCCCCCACAGATCCTATACCACATCTTCTTAGCCATATTGCCGAGCAAGACTCGCTTACAAGCCAACGCTGCGCACGGAAGCACCGGCAGGGCATCTCGGCCCGACCAGACGGCGGTGCGCCCAAGCCTCAAAAAGTTCGTCCTTTCCAATCGCCTCAAGCGCCGACACGATCGGTCTTCCCGGGGCGTGAGGTGGGAGAGTGTCGGCGTCGGCGCTGACGGCGACCCGGATCGTCGGGGAGCGGTGGGAAGCTCAAGCCCGCTCGGCTGGGCGGGACGGCCTGTGGCCCTCATCACGCCGGGCCCTCAACGGTCTGGATCAGCGCCAGCACCGCACGCCGCATCGGCTCGGGCAGATCCTCCCATGCGTCGATCACGCGGCGGAGGTCATCGGAATGTTGCGCCGGTGTAGCGCACCCCTCGAAAATCAGCCCTACCGGGCCGTCAGAGGCGTTGGGCTGCGGTTTTGCAAACCGCAGGTCGCCGGTTCGAGTCCGGCAGGCGGCTTTCCTGCTCCGGCGTGCATCGGGACGCGTCGGGGCGCAAAAGACCTTTGAATCATGCGGTGTCTGGCGATCGGGGTTTAGAGCGGTCCTTCGCCGACGATGCGCAGTTGTGCACCGTCAAGCGTTGAAGTGCGCTAAGCATGTTGCGCCGGCGTTGCGCAGCGGGGGCCGGGACGGGCGCCATCTGCGTTGGTCGACGGGGCCTCGGCGGTGTCGGGGGCGGTGTCGCCGGGAAGGGCGTCTGGCACCGACGCGGCGTCGGCTTTCGGGGCAGCCCCACAGAGATAGACCGGCCGCCCTCGTGCGCAGTCCGAGGGCGGCAGGTGGGAAGGGGAGCTCTGGGCGTTGCTGTCCTACACGGTGAAGTCCGAGACGAGCGTTCTGAGGCGTTCGGCTTCGGCGGAGAGGGCCGAGGCGGCTTCGGCCGCTTGCCTCGCCGCGGTGCTCGCCTCCTGCGTGCCCGAGCTGATTGTTTCCATCGAGCAGGTCACCTCGCCGCTGGCTTCGGCCTGCTGCTGGGCGGCGGCCGAGATCGATCCGATGAGGCGTTCGACTTCCGCCGCGGAGGTGACGATCTCTTCCAGCGCGCTCCCGGCGCTTTCGGCGAGTTGGGACCCATGGGTGACCTTCTCGTTGCAGAGCTGGATCCGCTCGACCGTGTGTCGGGTGCCTTCCTGGATGGCGGTGATGCTCCCGGCGACTTCGAGCGTCGCCTGCTGGGTTCGCTCTGCGAGCTTGCGGACCTCGTCGGCGACGACGGCGAAGCCTCTGCCGTACTCGCCGGCCCTGGCGGCCTCGATCGCCGCGTTAAGTGCGAGCAGATTTGTCTGATCGGCGATGGAGTTGATGACTTCGAGGACCTCGCCGATGCTTGAGGCTCTCGAGTTCAGATTCTCGATCTCGGTCGCCGTCGAGGTTACCTCCTGGCGGATCTGAGCCATCTCATCGACGGTCTTGCGGACGATCTCTCCGCCGCCGGAGGCACGCTGCCCGGCCTGCTTGGAGCTGGACGCGGCCTCTGAGGTCTGGCTGGCGACCTCCGAGACGCTGGCGGACATCTCGCTGATGGCCGCGGCGACCTGTGTGGCCGAGTGCTCCTGCGAGGTGAGCGTTCCGGCCATCTCTTCGGCCGAGGCCGCGATCTGCGTGCTCGAACTGGCGACCGCTTGCGAGGAGTTGACGACCTCGGACACCACACCCTGCAACGAGCCGACGAGATCGTCGAACGAGCTTGCGACCTGGCCGATCTCGTCGCGCTGCTGGAGGCCGACCCGCTTGGTCAGGTTCTTGCTGGTGGCGATGTCCTTGGCAACGCCGGCGAGGCGGGCGAGAGGACGCCCGATGGTGAGCCTGACGAGGAAGACGAGCAGCCCGAGCGACACCAGCACCAGCGGAACGAGGATCATCATCGCGTCTGTGGTGAAGCTCGCGACCTGCGCGTCCACGACCGAGAGCGGCATCTCGACCTCGAAGGCGCCGTGCATGTCGCCGATGTTCCAGCCCTCCATGCGGAAGCCGAGGATGTCCCGGTCCATCCGGTTGCCCGCCGTGTCCTTGCGCCCGTAGGTCGCCGGATCACCGTGGCACATCATGCAGGAGGCGTCGAGCCGGATGGCGCGCATGTAGGTGTAGGTGTTGGTCTCAGTGTTGATGCGCCCGAGTGAGTCGGAGCCGCCGGCGTTGGCCTGGTCCCGAAGGTCGCGGAGCATCTCGGCGCGGAAGGACCCCCGCTGGGGTTCGTTCTCCGGGTTTCTGGCGTTGAACGCGGGGACACGGAAGGTCAGGTTCTCACGCACGGCGGCTTCGCGTGCGGCGGTCCAGCCCGCGACGACCGGGATGGCGTTGTAGAACCTGGTGTCGCGGTAGTGGCCTCCCTTTTCGATTGATTCAACGACCTCCGCGATCAGGGTCTCTGTATCGAAGACGCCCGCATCGAGCAGCTTTGCCGTGTGGTTCTTCGCTTCGTCGGCGACGGCGGTGAAGGCGGCCGCTTTCTCGGCCATCGCCACCTCCATGCCCGCACGGTGCTCGGACACAAACACGCTGTACGCGACCGCCATTACAACGACCACGATAACCGATACCGCGGCGACAATCTTGGTCGAGACCTTCATCCCGCCCACCACTCTTCTCGCGGCGGCGATCGGGCCGGCCTCCTCGGTGAACCCGCCTCCGGCTGGTTGATCCTGTGGGGTGTTCGTCTTCGTCACGGGGTGTTTCCTTTATCTTGTCCTGTATTGGTGCTATCCGGGCATAGGCATGCGGCGGCCGGCAGCTCCGAGAGATCCCGCCTGAGTGCGTCGAGCTGGTCCGCGTTCGCGGTCAATAGCATCGAGAAACGCGACAGCGCCTTGGAGATCCACAGCAGCGAGGTCTGGTACTCGCCTGCCTCTGCCGC
>SLFH01000300.1 GCA_007124345.1 Phycisphaerales bacterium
GATGGACTCTGCGTGATCTGCCGCTCCGAAGGAACGGATGAGCTTTGCCACGAGTGAGGCGAGGCGGGAGCCGAGCCGAACTCGGATAGCGGCAGAGTTGGGGGGCCGTCCTGAAGGGACGGCGGATGCTTGGTTCCTCCGCCCCTCGCGGGGCGGGCTGTTGATGTGCCGCTGTCCACGGGTTCGCCGATCTGCGACGCTGCGCGTCTCGATCGACTCACCCGTGGCAAAGATCCGCGCCCGCTTCGCGGGCGACAGCCCGAGCATATGAGAGCCGAGCATGAAAGCGGAGGCTGGAAAGCAGGCGGAGTAGGAACACGGCTCGGCGAGAAGTGCCACACCAAGCCCGCTTACACGACCGGCGCGGTGTGTCTGACCATCACGAAGATCATCTGCAT
Source organism: Phycisphaerales bacterium (assembly GCA_007124345.1). Lineage (GTDB taxonomy): Bacteria > Planctomycetota > Phycisphaerae > Phycisphaerales > UBA1924 > SLFH01. The sequence continues at coordinate 399 of SLFH01000300.1, forward strand.
CACCAGCCAGAGTCCGAGATGGATCGACCCGAGCACCAGCGTCTCGTACCGCGGCAGCCTGAAGAGCACCACCAGCGAGGCGCCGTACGCCAGGATCGCGATCAGGTAGTCCACGATGCGCCCGGGCACGGGCCACCGGCAGACGGTGAGCAGCACAAAGAGCGACGAAATAACCAGCATCCGCGTCGCCCCGCGCATCGGCTCGTTGAAGGTCCGCACGGTGAGCCAGCCCGTCAGGTGCAGCGAGACCACGCCGAGCGCCGCGGCCATCCAGGTCACCAGCAGGGTCAGCAGGGCCGTGACGAACACCGCCCGCTCCGCGTTCACGCCCGCGATCACCATCGCGACGGCGCCGAGGGCCAGGCCGGCGTAAAGGGCCGGCAGTTCGCGGGGCCAGCCGGGCTGGATCATCCAGAGGCTCGGATCCGGGAGATCGGGGCCGTCGTCGTCATCGTCTCCGGCGACCGCGGTCGCGACGGGTGGGCGCGAGCCGGCGCCCCCTGCCGAGGCGACAGGGCCGAGGCCGTACTCCGAGCCATCCGGCTCATCGTGAGGGGGTTCGATCTCGAAGGGGCCGTCATCGGGCTCATCTTCATCGCGCCAGTCTTCGTGTTCGGGTCGTTCAGCCATGATGCATTGCGGGTGTCAGCGCACGCCGGCGAGCCCGCCTCTGAGGAAAAACTCCATCAGTTCGTGCCCGGGGTCGACATGCAGGTCGCTCTCCTCGGCCTCGCGCTCGGTGAGGTGCCTGTTGACGACGGTCCGCACCCACGAGCCCGCGACCGCGAAGGGGACGGGCGTCGGGTCGTGGCGCCGCGTGGACACGAGCGTGTAGTGGTCGGGCATGATGAGCACACGCCAGCCCTCGGCCTCAGGGTCGCGCTCGGGATCGCCGAAGGATTCGAGCTTCTCCATCACCGGGCCGACGATGTGCCGGTCGATCGCCTCGATCGAGGCGACCTTGGTCGCGTAGTCGGCCTGGTGCGAGGCCTCGTCAGGCGCTTCGATGTGGCAGCAGACGATGTCGTAGCGGTCCAGCGCCCTGCAGGTCGCGGCGCCCTGGGCCTTGTAGTCGTTGTCGTGGTAGCTCGTCACGTCCGGCACATCGAGCAGGTCCCAACCGATCAGCCTCGCGATCCCCGCGAGCAGGTCGACGGGCGTTGTCATCGCGCCGCGGAGGTTGTAGAGGCTCTTGAACGAGGGCATCTGCGGGCGCGTGCCCTGGCCCCAGATCCACGCCATGTTGGCCGGACGTTTGCCCGCCTCTCTTCTGGCGATGTTGATCGGGTGCACGCTGAGGTGCTCGGAAGAGAGCTCCATCAGTTTCAGGATGCCCTCGGCGTTCTCGCCGTCGGGCTGCTCGCGCCGCCACTCTTCGCCGGGCATCTCGTGGGGCGGGGTGGTCGCCAGCGCGCGGAAGGAACGCCCCGAGCGGTCGGCGATCGACCCGCGGTAGCTCTTGCCGTGGACGACCTGCATCTTGTCCATGAGTTCCGGCGCTCGCTCGGCCCAGTACTCGGCGAGCGAGTCGAGCAGTTCGCGCCCCTCGCTGTCGCTCAGCCCGCCGGCTGAGTGGTCGAGCATCACGCCCTCGTCGTCGCCTTCGCCGACGGTGACGAGGTTGACGCGGAATACCCAGTCGCCCGGCCCGATGTCCAGGCCGATCGCCGCGGCTTCCAGCGGGGCCCGCCCGGTGTGGAAGCGTTCGGGGTCGTAGCCGAGCAGGCACATTGAGCAGACATCGCTGCCGGCGTCGAAGCCTTCGGGGGTGGTCGCGACCGTGCCGACCTTGCCTCGCAGGGCGAGGGCGTCGATGTTGGGTGTCTCGGCGGCTTCGAAGGGCGTTTTGCTCCCCAGTTCGTCGATCGGGAGGTCGGCCGCGCCGTCGGGGATGATGACTGCGTACTTCACAGGCCCCAAGCGTACGCGGGCCGGAGCGGCTCTACGCTCTGCTGTGCGGCCAGCGGGGTCGCCCAGACCCGAGCCCGAGAAAGCCCCATGCCCGACCTGCAACCCCTCTTCGGCGTCGAGCCGCCGGCGTCGCCCAAGATCACGATCCTGCCGATCCCTTACGACGCGACGGCGAGCTACCGCAAGGGGGCGGCGCTGGGCCCGGCGGCGATCGTCGCGGCGTCCGCCCAGGTCGACCTTTCCAGCGGGCCGCTCTCGGTCGGTCAGGAAGAGTTCACCGCCCTGATGGCCGAAGACCCCGAGCTTGTCTCGCTCAACGAGAGCATCACCAAGCTCACCGCCCCGATCTCCGCCCAGGGCGAGTTTCCCGTCGCCCACCCCGAGACGCTCGCCGAGGTGAACAAGGCCGGCGAACGCATCCGCGACCTGACCCACGCCTTTGCGACGCGGACGCTCGACGACGGGGGCGTTCCGGTCGTGCTCGGGGGCGAGCACTCGACGCCCCTGGGATCGATCGAGGCGGTCGCCGAGCGGCATCCCGGGCTGGGGTTGTTGCAGATCGACGCGCACATGGATTTCCGCGGGTCGTTCCAGGGGTTCGAGCACTCGCATGCCGCGATCGCGTGGAATGTGCTCGACCGGTGCGCGGGTGTTTCGAAGCTGGTGCAGTTCGGCATCCGCGATTACAGCGCCGATGAGATGGCCTTCGGGCGCGAGCGGGCGGGCCGCGTCGTGGCGATCACCGATTTCGAGACAACCCAGGCCCTGCACGGGGGGCGGGCGTTTGCGGAGCTCGCCGGCGCAGTGATCGACCACCTGCCCGAGGTGGTCTACATCTCGTTCGACATCGACGGGCTCGACCCGGCGCTCTGCCCGCACACCGGCACGCCCGTGCCCGGCGGGCTCTCGTGGGGTCAGGTCAACACGCTGCTGCTCGCGCTGGCGAACTCGGGTCGTCGGGTCGTCGGGTTCGATCTCGTCGAGGTCGCGCCGGGCGAGGGCGACCCGGCCGACGCGTGGGACGCCAATGTCGGCGCCCGCGTGCTGCACGCCCTGCTCGGGGTCGTCGCGATCACCAACGGGCTCGCCGAACGCTGAATCTCCCCGAAACAACGGGCGCGGCATCCGGATCATGCCCGACGC
>SLFH01000404.1 GCA_007124345.1 Phycisphaerales bacterium
AAAAAGGAATATGCGGCATCAACGGATAATGTGCTTGATATACCAGAAACAACGGAATGGAATGAGGCGGAAGAAGAGCAACAGGAAGATCCGTCGGAAGAAAAATCAAAATCAAATCTGTAATTGCTCGGATAAATTTGTCTTTTAATAATTAATGAATTATATTTGAGCTATGGGACAGATGAATCAAAACATAAAATATGGAATCCGAATCTTGCGGGGCGGCGCTAACTGTCCCAAACGGTTAAACAAATGTTTTGATTTTGTGCAACCGCCCCGTGAGGTTCGGATTTTTTATTTGTACGGGGATATATAGATGAGTAAAGATACGTATTATTTCCAACACGATTATGAACCGACAAGTGACCCGAAGATCGTGGCTTTATTAGGCGAATACGGAGCCACCGGTTACGGGATATATTGGCGAATAGTTGAAATGCTACATTCCGATACAGAGCACAAATTACCCCACAAAAAATATATATACTTAGCACTTGCTAAACAAATGCTAACAAGTGTTGAACAAATTGAAACAATCGTAAATTTTGCTATACACGATTGCGAATTGTTAAGGAGTGATGGCGAACATTTTTGGATTGACCGAGTATTGCGGAACATTGAGCGCAGGAACGATATAAGCAAAAAACGCTCAAAAGCGGGAAAAGCTTCAGCACTTGCTAAACAAGTGTCAACAAGTGTTGAACAAAACCCAACAAAAGATAACAAAGAAAAGGAAAGTAAAGGAAATGAAATAAAAGATATATATAGCCCGGACTTCCCAAGAGATATTGAAGCGGTTGAGGAACATTTCCGGTGGTATTATGATAGGAGAAGCGATATGCTTAAAAATATCCGGTTAAGTGATTTACCCCGTATTGCAAGTTTATATTTTGATGACCGTCATTCGAAGGGGTGGAAGCTAAACGGTACGGCTATTGTAAAATGGAAGAATGACGCGCAAAACTACGTCAAGAAGGTCGATGACCGGGGCGGGCTTATAAATCAAAAAAGTCTACGTAAACAAATAGAAGAATTGCCAGACCTATGAACTATATTGAAAAGTTAAAAGATCCGCGATGGCAAAGGAAACGGCTTGAAGTAATGGAAAGGGATAATTTTGGCTGTCAAATGTGCGGAGCCAATACAAAGACGCTACATATTCATCACGGATATTATGAGCGAGGGCTTGAACCGTGGGATTACGATAGCGATACATTACATACGTTATGCAAAGATTGCCACGAGATAGCGGAAAATTACAAAGCCGATATACATCGCTCTATAGCTAAAATAAATCCGGGCAATCAAAAGGAATTAATTAAACATATCGGTAATTATGAATATAGGGATAATATATTCCATTGTAGAATAACGGCAAAAGATATATTATATATTTGGTGGATTGCACCGCTTAAAAACAAAATCATAGCTATTTTAAAGCATTTCCACGGTGGATTTTAATGGAACTATACGCAGAATATATCGTCGGTGGCATAAAAAATCGTAATCATATTTACAGGGTTGGCGATTTCAAATTAAACGGGAATAGTACTGATTGTTACCGTTCAATATTTTTATTTGATCGCGGTCTACTGGAATGGGTAAATAAAACCGGTTCTGTCAAGGGTTATATTGGCAATCATATTGCCGACGGGTTGGTGTTTGATTTTGACGGTAACGATTTGGGAGACGTTAAAGACTCGGCTGTTGATTTTGTACAACATTTAAACGTAATGTATGATATACCGATTGAATACATCCGTATAGCTTTTTCCGGTAACAAGGGCTTTCATATTGTTATACCGTTTGAAGCGGTTAAGCAAGATGCTAAACCCGGTAATAACTTTTATTTAATTTACAAAAACATTGCTGAGGAAATTGTTGGTGGTTTAAAATATGCCGATAGGTCTATTTACGAGATCCGGCGGGTTTTAAGAATATCAAATACACGACATTCCGAAAGCGGGCTTTACAAAATACCATTAACATACAAGGAATTTATTGAATATGATATTGATAAGATAAGAGCTTTAGCTTCTGCCCCGCGGAAAGTCGAACATCTGCCGATAAGCGAATTAACGGAAATAGCGACGTTAGCAGATTTATTCGTTAAGCACCGGGCTGTAAAATCGGAACCGGGCATTTCAATAAACACAAATAATTATTCGAAGATATTGCAAGGCGTTGAATCTGGGGAGCGGTCAAACGCGGCTATAAAGCTTGTAGGGCATTATTTACGGCTTGGTATGCGAGAGAACGAGATACTTGAACACATCCTGTTATGGAATGAGCGGAACAAACCGCCAATGGAATTAGAACAAATTGAATCGGAGGTTAGGGGGGCTTGCCAGAGATATGCTGAACCGATAGACACGAACTTAACCGAATTATTTTATACGACCGAGCGGGGTTTTAACGAGAAGTATAAAATATATGTAAGAGCCGGGCAGAACGCGGTCATAAAAACGGGGTTTGTAAAAATTGATGAGAAGATGCGCGGCTTGAGACGTGGAGAAGTTCTTGGAATTATCGGTAAGACGGGCAATGCAAAGTCCGCACTTATACAAAATATCGGTCATAAGTATGCTAAGGAGTCAAAGGAGCCGGTATTATTCTTTTCATTAGAAATGCCTATTGTTAGCGTAGTAGAGCGGTCATTCCAAATTGAGACCGGATTGGCGGGGTACTATGTAGAGAACGAGACTTTAAGATATGTCATGGGGGAACCGTCCGCTATCACGAACCGGTTGAGAATTGTATTTGATAGTCTGGCAAGTTTTTATACGGTTGAAAAGGGGGGGCTGACGATTGAGAACATAAAGCAGATAGTTCGGTTTGGTGAGGAGAACATATACGGACGTAAAACGGGCATGGTAATGATTGATTATCTGTCGTTACTAAAATCGGCTGGGCGTGATATGTTTGAACAAACGGCACGGCTGGCGCGGGAGTTAAAGGACGCGGCAAAAGAGCTTGACGTGCCCGTGATTTTTTTAAGTCAAGTAACAAAGAACAAGAGCCAGACCGACGAGCTTGAACTTGATAGCGGTAGAGATAGCGGGGCAATAGCTGAGGGCGCGGATTTTATAATGGGGTTATGGAAGACAAGCGACAATGAGAATAGTATCGGTTATAGTGTGGGACTTTTAAAGAATAGGCGAGGTAAAATAGGGAAGGTGTCCGTATTGATGGATAAAAGGAGTTTGGTATTTACAGAGGTTGGCGATATGCCACCTGAGCGAGAAGAACAAAAAGCACCATTTTAAACAAATAAAGCAATTAGGAGCGAACCAACAACCGGCAAAGAGCCGGGGGAGGGGAGAGTAATGCTGAAATTAAAGACAAGGTATGGAACGCAATAGAAGCGGAGAGTAAACATGACAACCGGAACTAAATTCAAAGAGCAATACGCCGACGGGCGCGCAGTAGGTAACGACGATATGCACTGG
>SLFH01000347.1 GCA_007124345.1 Phycisphaerales bacterium
CCGCCCATGAGCAAGCCCGGCGAGTCTTCAGGGATCGACAGCGTGCTGATCGAGAACCGGCGGTTCGACCCGCCTTCGGCGTCGGCGGTGGGGGCCCCGCGCTGGCTGATCGGGTCGATGGACGAGTACCGGGCGTTGCACAAGCGTTCGATCGAGGACCCCGAAGGGTTCTGGGGCGAGATCGCGGGGGAGTTCCGCTGGTCGAGCAAGTGGGAGAGGGTGCTCGACTGGGAGCTTCCCGACGCGAAGTGGTTCGCGGGGGGCAAGACCAACCTCTGCGACAACTGCGTCGACCGCCTCGTCGACCGGGGGCACGGGGACGACACGGCGATCATCTGGGAGGGCGAGCCGATGGAGGGTGAGGGGCCGGAGGTCCGGCGCCTGACCTACGCGGATCTGAAGCGGGAGACGGCCCGCTTCGCCAATGCGCTCAAGTCGCTGGGCGTGAAAAAGGGCGATGTCGTCACAATCTACATGGGCATGGTGCCCGAGCTTGCGGTCGCGATGCTCGCGTGCGCGCGCATGGGGGCGGCCCACTCGATCATCTTCGGGGGGTTCAGCCCGCAGGCGATCGCCGACAGAGTAACCGACGCCAAGAGCCGCGTGATCGTCACCTGCGACGGGGCGTGGCGGCGCGGTAAGGTGGTGCCCCTGAAGCAGAATGTCGACGAGGCGTGCGACATGCTCGCCGACCGGGGCGAGGGCGGCGTCGACCATGTCGTCGTGCTGCGACGGTGCGGGAACGACATCAACTGGACGCAGGGGCGCGACTGCGACTACAGCGAGCTTGTTCAGGGCGCAAGCGACGAGTTCCCGCCCGAACCGATGGACTCAGAGGACATGGCGTTCCTGCTGTACACCTCCGGCTCGACGGGCAAGCCGAAGGGCATTCTGCACACAACCGCGGGGTACATGATCTTCACCGCGACGACGGCGAAGTATGTCTTCAACCTCATCCCCGATCGGGGCCAGGTCTACTGGTGCACCGCCGACATCGGGTGGATCACCGGGCACTCGTACATCATCTACGGGATCCTGCCCAACCGCGTGCCGACGCTGATGTACGAGGGGGCGCCCAACTTCCCCGAGGAAGACCGCTTCTGGGGCATCGTCGAGCGTCACAAGGTCACGCAGTTCTACACGGCGCCGACGGCGATCAGGGCGTTCATGAAGTGGGGGGCCGAGCACCCCAAGAAGCACGACCTTTCGAGCCTGCAGGTGCTCGGGACCGTCGGCGAGCCGATCAACCCAGAGGCGTGGATGTGGTACCGCAAGCACATCGGGCGCGACACCTGCCCGATCGTTGACACCTGGTGGCAGACCGAGACGGGCGGGCACATGCTCACACCGCTGCCCGGCGTTACGCCGACCAAGCCCGGTTCGTGCACGCTGCCGTTCTTCGGGGTCGACGCGGCGATCGTCGACAACGACGGCGAGCCTCTGCCCAAGGGCAAGGGCGGGCTGCTGGCGATCCGCAAGCCCTGGCCGAGCGTGCTCCGCGGGATCTACAACGACCGGGAGCGGTTCATCGAGACCTACTGGTCGCGTCTGCCGGGCATGTATTTTCCGGGCGACGGCGCGCGCACCGACGACGACGGGTATTACTGGATCATGGGGCGCGTGGACGATGTCATCAATGTCTCGGGCCACCGCCTGGGCACGATGGAGGTCGAGAGCGCGCTGGTGAGCCACGAGGCGGTCGTCGAGGCGGCGGTGGTCGGGATGCCGCACGAGATCAAGGGCACGGGCATCGCGGCGTTCGTCACGCTTGACAACGCGTTCACCCCCGGCTCGTCGGAGGACGCCGAGAAGCTCCGCAAGGCGCTGACGGCCCACGTCGGCAAGGAGATCGGCGCGATCGCCAAGCCGGACATGATCCGCTTCGCCGAGGCCCTGCCCAAGACCCGCAGCGGCAAGATCATGCGCCGATTGCTCAGATCCATCGCGGCCGGGGAGGAGAAGACCGGGCAGGACACTTCGACGCTCGAGGATTTTTCGGTGCTCGCGAAGCTGCGTGAGCCGCAGGAAGGCTGAGCGAAGCCTTGAACCCCGGGACCATCCGGGCGGGGTTTGAAGGCGTAGATGAAGTGACGACCGGGCGAAGCGAGAGTCCGCGGCGGACAAACAGCCGGCAAAGCCGGCAATGGAGACAGCTATGCAGAACAAGAATGGGCTTCGTGGAGAGATCCGCCGTCGTGCCGCGACAGTGGTTTCGGTCTTCATGCTCGGGGCGGTCGGCGTCGCGGGGAGCGGGTGCATCGCGCTGGCGGCGGGAGCCGCGGCGGGCGCGGGGACCTACGCCTATGTGCGTGGCGAGCTGAAGGAGGTGCTCGGCTCGCCGATGGACCGTTCGTGGTCGGCGGTGCTCGGCGCGGCTCGCGAGCTTGAGCTCGATGTCGAGGAAGAGTCCAAGGACGCGATGCGCGCCCAACTCGACGCCAAGCGGGCCGACGGCACCAGCATCCGCATCCGGCTGATCGCCGAGAGCGAGAGCGCGACGGAGATCCGGATCCGCATCGGCGTCTTCGGCAACGAGGCGGAGTCGCGCCGGATCCTCGACGCGGTCAAGTCGCGTCTGTGAGCTCCGGCATCGTCTCGGAATGACCGGCGCCCCCGCGACCGATCGCGGGGGAGGCTTTTGCTTTGCGTTCGTGACGTCGCGGGCTCAGGTCTGGCCGGTCCATTTGCCGTCGGGATCGGCCTTGTTGAAGGCGCCTCTGATGGCGGCGTAGGCCTCGACGGGGAGTTGGCCCTTTGCCGCGGCGCGGATGTTCGCCAGCGCGTTGTCGGGGTTGGTGGTGCCGATGATCGCGGTGTGGACGCCGGGCGTGCTGAGGGTGAAGCGCAGGGCGATCTCGGGCCAGTCCTTGGCGCCTTCGAAGCCGAGCTTCTTCGGGTTGAGGCCCATCTCGGCGAAGCGTTTGGTGTACTCCGACGCGTAGTTTTTGTACATGCCCGGCTGGTCGTCGAGCTTTTTCCACGCGGCGTTGGCGATCGGTCTTTTGACCATCACGCCGAGGTCGTGGTCTCGCGTCTCGGGGAGCACGGCGTCGATGTTGCGCTGGTCGCAGATGTTGATCGAGGTCTGGATCACAGAGACGCCATCGAGTCCGGCGGCGTAGGCGGCGGCCTCGTTGTCGCCCGAGTAGCCGGCGAAGCGGATCTTGCCGGCCCGCTTGGCCTTCAGCAGCGCGTCCAGCGCCTCGCCCTTCTTGAGGGTGTCGATGTCGCACGAGTGCAGGAGCATGACATCGATCACCTCTGTTTTGAGCTGTTCGAGCGAGCGGTTGATCGATGCTGTGATGAGTTCGGGCGTCCACGCCTCGAAATCGACGCCATCGATCTTGTGCCCGCACTTGCTGACGAGGACGAAGTCGTCGCGCCGGTCCCCGATCGTGTCGCCGATCAGGGCTTCAGAACCCCTGTACATCGCGGCGGTGTCGATCAGGTTGACGCCGTGGTCGAGCAGCAGGTTCAGCACGCCCGCGACCCGCTCGCGCTCGGTTTCGAGGAAGCCGATGGGGGCCCCGCCGAAGCCGAGGGGAGAGACTTCAAGGCCGGTCTTGCCGAAGGGGCGGCGTTCGGTGACGATCGGTAAATCTGCCATGACCAACGGTAGACAGTCGGGAAAGCGGTCCGCGCGGGCGGGAATGTTTCAATCCGAGCTCGCCTCGTCCTGGTGCTGCGTCTGGGGGGCGGCGCTGTGGAAGATCGCGCGGCGGCCGCCCTCGGAGCCGAACATGCGCGAGGCGCTGTGCCCGACGCCGGGGACGACGATGAACTCGTGCTGGGCGCCGTAGAGCTCGGCGAGGTAGCGGTGGTAGGCGATGCCGCGGTCGAAACGGTTTGTGCCCTGCGCCATGGCGGGGCATGACTGGTCGAGGTAGCGTGCTTCGGGGTCGTTGTCCTCGGCGCCTTTGAGGAAGACGACATCGCGTGTGGTGAGGTTGACGCGGATGCGGTCGACGCCTGCCCGGTTCATGTACGCGTTCAGCCCGTCGGACAGCCCGTACTTGTATCGGTCGAAGTTTTCGCAGTCGTCGTTCTCGGGGACGCTGAAGCCGCCCTCGGCGTCCGGCCGGCGCTCGCAGATGTACACATACGACGAGGGGTTGGAGACGATGTATCGCACGCCGATCGGTCGCCGGGTGGTCGTGTTGACCAGCGTTTCCTCGGCCATCGATCCCGCGGCGTAGCGGTTGACGAACTGCCCACCGGCGGAGTGCCCCGCGACGACGACGCGTTCGAGGTTGGGGAACGACGCGGCGAGCCTGAGCAGGATCTCGTCCATCACTTCATAGGAGGAGACGCGGACGGAGCGCGGGTTCTCTTCGGTGCTCCTGCGCGAGAGGTCGCCCTGCTTCCAGCCGTTGTTGGTCCAGAAGAGGACATCGTTCGAGAGGCCGTGCTCGTTGATGTCGACTTCCATGAGGAACTGCGGGGAGACGACGACGGTGTGCCCGGTCGCCTCGGCCCGCTCGGTCGCGGCGACGCCCCAGTCCATGTAGCGGCCGGCGTTGCGGAGCGTGCCGTGCAGGAAGATGAAGGCGATTGTGACCTCCTCGGAGCCCTTGTCGAAGTCGTGCGAGGTGTAGATCGGGACGGAGACCTTCACGCCCTCGCGGTCCATGACGAAGCGGTCCTCGCCGATGGTGTCGACCTGCGCAGGCGCCTCGGGCGTCGCGAGCGTGAGCATCGCAGCTCCGACGAGGGCGGCGCCGAGGCCGAGGACCGGTCGGCGCGATCGGGAGGCGCGGGTCAATGCTGCGGCGGTCGGTGCGTGTCGGATCATCTCGGGGGCTCCTTCGATCGCGAGGGGGATCTGCTGGGAAGGGTCGGTATACACGATACCCGCGTCTGCTGTCGAGCGACGATGCGAGCGATCGGTGTCCGGGCGATGGTCGAGTTCAGGCCGGTGCGAAGCCCGAGAGCGCGACCCCGATGAAGTACGCAAGCCCCGCGGCGATGCTCCCGATCCCCAGGGTCTCGAGCGCCGACGCCCACCAGCGCTGGTCGACGAAGCGTGACTTCAGGGCGCCGACCACCATGAACGCGATGCCCGTCAGGATCGTGCTGATCAGGAACGGGTGGGGGTCGGGGAAGCCGAGCGCCCCGCTGACAAATGGCATCACGGGCAGGAAGCCGATGACGACGAACGACAAGAGCGTCATGCTCGCCGCCTTGAACGGCGCGCGGGGGGCGTCGGAGAGGCCGTGCTCCTCGACGAGCATGGTGCTGATCCAACGCTTGTGGTCGGCGGTGATCGTCTCGACGATGGTTTCGAGCGTGTCGCCCGAGAAGCCCTTGGCGGCGAAGATCTGGCGGACCTCTTCCCGCTCGCCCTCGGGGTAGCGGTCGATGTGCTCTGCCTCGACGCGTCTGGCCCTGAGGAACTGCTGGTGCTCGGCGCGGGTCGCCAGGAAGTTGCTGGCGGCCATGCTGAACCCGTCGGCGACGAGGTTGGCCAAACCCAGGATCAGCACGATCTCGTCTCTGAGGCCTGCGCCGGCGACGCCCGCGACGACGGCGAAGGTGGTCACGGCGCCGTCGATGCCCCCGTAGACGAAGTCGCGCAGGAGGGAGGGTCGGTTCTGGCTCTCCAGCCGCAGGCGGATCGCCTCGGGCGTGTGGGCCGCCTCCAGTTCCTGCCGAGAGGCGTTCATCAGGTCTTTGGGCATCGGGTCCCCCGGGTTCGGTGCGGCTTCAGAACTGCAGCAGCCTGCGGAAGTTGTACTTGATGATGCATCGCAGCGCCGAGATGCCGTCGCGCCATGTGATCTTCTTGCCTTCGGCGTAGGTCCTGCCTGCGTAGCTGACGGCGACCTCGTAGATGCGCAGGGAGCGTCCGTCGCCCTTGCCTGCTCCATCGACATCTTCCTCTCGCAGGCGCATCTGCGAGAGTTTGGCGACGATCTCTGGTTCGAGGCCGAAGCGTTTCTCTTTGATCTCGATCCTGCGGGCGACCTCGGCGGTCATCGCCTTGGAGCAGCACTCGATGTCGCTGAGATTCAGGTTCGTCAGGATGTTGCTGAAGAGCGTGATGAACCGGTTGGCGGCGTAGTGCCAGAAGTACAGCACGCGGTGCGTCTGCCCGATGAAGCGAGAGCCGATGACGGCGTCGGCTCGCCCGTCGAGGATCGGCTCGAGCACTCGGTTGTGGTCGCGCGGGTCGTATTCGAGGTCGGCGTCCTGAATGAGCAGGATGTCGGCGCCGGCGTCGAGGGCGGCGGTGAAGCCGGTGCGGATCGCGGCGCCCTTGCCCGCGTTTTCCTCGTGCATGACGGCGATGATGTCGTCGCGCTCGCCGAGTTCGCTGATGAGCTCGCGCGTGCCATCGGTCGAGCCGTCGTCGACGATCACGAGGATCCGCTCGCAGGCGGCGCCTTCTGGGTTTGTCGGCGGGGGCGTGGCGTCGAGGCGTGCGATCGCCTCGGGCAAGAGCGCCCGCTCGTTGTACGCCGGGATGACAATGGCGAGTTTCATGGTGCGGGCACAGCGTAGCGGGACGGGCGTTTGTTCACAGGCGGCCGTTCCTTATCGGCGGGTCGGGCCTTCAGCGGGGCATCGAGCAAGATGCGACGCTGCACCGAGGAGAGCCCGAGCCGCGCGATTTCGTCTGTCGGCTTCCAGAGCGCGCCGGTCGAGGGCTTGATCTTCCCCGGGGCGGGGGCGCAGACGACGAACCTGACGGTGCGGTGGGTCGTCTCGTGCACGAACTCGTCGAGCAGTTCGCCCGGCGCGACGCCGCCGGGGCGGGCGGTCGCGGGGTCGATGGGCTCGGGGCTTTCGACGGTCGGGGCCTGCCACAGCCCGGCCCAGAGGCCGCCGTCGCCGCGGCGTTCGACGAGTCTCGCCCCGGCGGCGTCGATCGCCAGAACGGTCAGGGCGTGGATCGTCTTCTTCGGGGCGGCCTTCTTCGGGGCGGGGATGGTGTCGGTCAGGCCCTCTCGCTTGGCGATGCACAGGCCCGCGAGCGGGCAGCGTTCGCACGATGGCGAGCGGGGCGTGCAGATCGTGGCGCCCAGCTCGATCAGCGCTTCGTTGATCAGCCCCGGTCCGACGCCGGCTTTGGCGCTGGAGGTGAGCACCGAGCGGGCCGCCTCGCCAGCCAGCTGTTGAGCGGCCGGTGTGTTCAGCGAGAGCGGCTCGCCGAGCAGGCGGAGGAAGACGCGGGTGACATTCCCGTCGACCGCCGGCTCGGGCAGGTCGAACGCGAGGGACGCGATCGCCCCGGCGGTGTACGCGCCCACGCCCGGGATCGACCGGAGCTCTTTCGGGTCGCGGGGCATCCGCCCGCCGAAGCGTGCTTCTATGGCCTTGGCCGCGGCGTGCAGGTGTTTCGCCCGCCGGTAGTACCCCAGGCCCGACCAGAGTGCGAGGACATCTTCCTCGTCGGCGTCGGCGAGGGCGCCCGCGTCGGGAAATCTCGCGAGGAAGGCGGGGTAACGCTCGGCGACGCGCGAGGCTTGGGTCTGCTGAAGCATCAACTCGCTGACCAGCACGCGGTACGGATCGCGCCCGCCCGGCGGGAGGTCACGCCAGGGAAGCACTCGGGCGTGCTCGGTGAACCACTCAGCGACCCTCTTGGATATCGCGGCGTCGCGCCGGAGGTCGGCGGCGGATCGAGCGGCACCCGGCAGGGTGGCCTTTCGTTTACCCGATCTCGCCGAGGACACGCTCGATCTCCGGCTTGAGGTCCTCCCAGTCCGCTTCCTGGGCTTTGACGACGCTGAACCACCCGTCGTGGATGAGCAGCGTTCGCAGGCCGGGGATCGCCAGGAGGCCCGAGCCGAGTTTGTCGGCGGGGTCGGCCTCGTCGGGCGTGCGGTAGGAGCGGGGGATCTTGCCGGGCGAGGGGTCCACAAAGAACTTCAGCGCGTCCGGGTTGGGGGTCTTTTCAATCCTCGTGATCGAGTAGGGCATTGGTCCGATGGTAGAGGCGTCGGACGCCGCCTTCAGATCGGGCGGTTACACTCGACTGAACCGCCGGCCCTTACGCGATCGGAAACGCCTCCGCCGTGAATCTCCAAACCCGGATCCAGGACCTTCTCCAGCGTATCGCCTCGTACGAGGTGTACGAGATCGCCATCGAGCTGGGGATCATCTGGCTGCTGGTCTTCGCGGTCGTGCGGTTCGTGCAGGGGACGAGGGCGGCGGCGGCCCTTCGTGGCGTCGCTGTCCTGCTTGTGTTGCTCGTGCTCGCGGGACTTGCTTTGCGGGTGCTCGGCGGGGCGCAGGGGTTCCAGAGGCTTTACTTCCTCGCCAACAGCCTTTTCGCGATCATCGCGATCGCCCTGATCGTCATCTTCCAGCCCGAGCTCCGCCGGGCCGCCCTCCGCTTGGGCGAGGCGGGGCTCTTCCGCTCGACGCCCAGCGACATTGTCAAGACGGTCACGTCGGTCGTCGACGCCTGCGCTTACCTCAGCAAGACGCGGATCGGCGCCCTGATCATCCTCGAACGCCAAGTCGGGCTGGAGGGCCTGACCGAGGGAGGCACCCGGCTCGACGCCGCGATCTCGACCCGATTGCTCCAGACCATCTTCTACCCGGGCACCGCGCTGCACGACCTGGCGGTGGTGATCCGGGGCAAGATCGTCCGTGCGGCGGGCGTGCAGCTCCCCCTGGCCGAGCCGGCGGAGATGCCCGACCCCACGCTGGGCTCGCGCCACCGGGCCGCGGTCGGGCTGACCAAGGAGTGCGACGCGATCGCGGTCGTCGTCAGCGAGGAGACGGGGGCCATTCGCACCGCCGAGCGGGGCAAGCTCAGCGCGCCGATGGATCCGGATGAGTTGCGCAAGTACCTGATGCTGCGCCTGGAGCAGGCCAGCCCCGAGCGGGGGACGACCGCCGTCGAGAAAGATGTGCTGGACGCCCGCGATCGGCGCGAGCCCGCGACAGCGGCGGAGAAGGCCGAGGCAGAGGCGTTGGCCGCCGTGACCAAGCCCGCGCGATCGAAGGAGAGCACCTGAGATGGCCAAGGCGAGGACCTACATCCTGGTGACGATCGTCGCGATGCTCGTCTGGCTCTTCGCCGAGGGCGAGAGCCTCCGCGTGTACCAGTCCGAGGTGGACATCCGCTTGGAGTCGGGCTCGGAAAGCCGCCTGCTCGAAGTCGTCGAGGGCCAGAGCTGGACCGGGCGTGTGCGAGTCCATCTGGAGGGCTCGGCCGCGAACATCGACGCCCTGCGCGACAGGCTCACCCAGGCGGTCCGCCTCAGCGCCGCGGCGGGGCAGATCGAGGTCGAAGAGGGTCGGGAGCAGCCGGTCGACCTCCGCGAGGCGTTGCGGCGCAGCAACCCCTTTGAGGCCTCGGGCGTCACGATCAAGCAGGTCGAACCCCGGAGCGTGATGATCATCCTCGACAGGCTGGTCGAGCGACCGGCCCGCGTCCGCGTTGTCACGCCGGATCGGGCGGGCGACGCGGAGGTTCGGGCGACGCCGGCCCAGGCGAGCCTGCGCGTGCCGGCGAGGCTGGTCGACGCGTTGCCCCCCGAGCCGGAGGTGATCGCCCGCCTGCCTGCGGAGGCCGTCGCCGCGGCGGTGCCCGGCCAGGAGGCGAGGGTGGGTGCGGTTCCGCTCTCGCTCCCCGAGCACCTCGCCTCGCTCCGAGGCATCGAGCTCTCGCCACGGACGGTCGCGATCGAGTTCACCCTCCGGACCGCGACGGCGTGGCGGACGATCGACTCGGTCCCGGTCCACATCCGCGAGCCGGTCGAGTTCCGCGACCACTACCGCATCGAACTGGCCGACCGCAGCGACGCATTCCTGACCAACATCACTGTCTCGGGCCCCGCGGCGTTGGTGAGCCAGATCGGCGCGGGCGGGATGCAGCCGATCGCGGAGATCGAGCTCCTCCCTGGCGCGATCGAGCAGGCCCTTGCCGAGGCCGACCCGGCGGAGATGCTCCAGCGGCCCCGGATCATCGGGCTGCCACCGGGCGTCACGGTGTCCGAACAGACTCCGCTCATCCGCCTCCGGGTCACCCGCCGGGTCGAGCCAGGGGAGTCCTGATCGGCCCTTCGGGCCCCGAATCGGGCGCGACCGAAGGGTCGGGGGGCCTTCGGGCATGACGCCGGGCCCGGTGTTGTCTACCCTTCGGGCCCAACAGACCGCCGCCGGACGGAGAATCGACGCGTCCGCCGCGCGATCGGACCCCGCAGCGAAGGAAGCACCACCCGTGAAAATCAAGACCGACGAAATCGCCAGCGTCATCAAGCAGGAGATCGAGCAGTTCGCCTCCGAGCTGGAGATCTCCGAGGTCGGCCGCGTGGTCGAGATCGGCGACGGGATCGCCCGGATCTACGGCCTGTCCAACGCCATGGCCGGCGAACTCCTCGAGTTCGAGACCTCCGCCGGCGTCGTCATGGGCCAGGTGATGAACCTGGAAGAGGACACGGTCGGCGCGGTGATCTACGGCGACTACCTCTCTGTGAAGGAGGGTGATGTCGTCAAGAGCACCGGGCGCCTGCTGGAGGTCCCCGTCGGCGAGGCGTTGCTCGGTCGCGTGGTCAACGCCCTGGGCCAGCCGATCGACGACGGCCCGCCCGTCGAGGAGGCCGAGACCCGCAAGGTCGACATCATCGCCCCCGGCATCGCCGAGCGTCAGCCGGTGACCGAGCCTCTGCAGACGGGCGTCAAGGCGATCGACGCGATGATCCCGATCGGCAAGGGCCAGCGCGAGCTGATCATCGGCGACCGCAAGACGGGCAAGACCGCCGTCGCGATCGACGCGATCATCAACCAGAAGCAGTACTGGGGCACCGAAGACGCGGTCGTGTGCATCTATGTCGCCGTCGGCCAGAAGGAGTCGACGGTCGCCGGCGTGGTCGAGACGCTCCGCAAGAACGGCGCGATGGACTACACCATCGTCGTCAACGCCGGCAGCTCCGAGCCCGCCCCCATGCAGTACATCGCGCCCTACACCGGCTGCGCCATGGGCGAGTACTTCATGTGGCAAGGCAAGCAGGGCAAGACCCCCAAGCACGCCCTGTGCATCTACGACGACCTCTCCAAGCAGGCCGTCGCCTACCGCCAGCTCTCGCTCCTGCTCCGGCGCCCGCCCGGTCGCGAGGCCTTCCCCGGCGACGTCTTCTACCTCCACAGCCGCCTGCTCGAACGCGCCACCAAGCTCTCAAGCGACAACGGCGGCGGCTCCCTCACCGCACTGCCCGTCATCGAGACCCAGGAGGGCGACGTCTCGGCCTACATCCCCACCAACGTGATCTCGATCACCGACGGCCAGATCTATCTCGAGCCCGAGCTCTTCTTCGCCGGCGTCCGACCGGCCATCAACGTCGGTATCTCCGTCTCCCGCGTGGGCGGCAACGCCCAGGTCAAGGCGATGAAGAAGATCGCCGGCTCGCTCCGCCTCGACCTGGCGGCCTACCGCGAGCTGGAGGCCTTCGCCCAGCTCGGCACCGAGCTCGACAAGGCCACCCAGGCCCAGCTCGATCGCGGGGCGCGCATGGTCGAGCTCCTCAAGCAGGCCCAGTACGTCCCCCAGCACATCGCCGATCAGGTTCTGGCGATCTACGCCGGCACCAAGGGCTTCCTCGACAAGGTCCCGGTCAACCAGGTCAAGGAGTTCGAGGAGGCGATGCTCAACTACTTCCGCGAGCAGGGCCGCAACGTCTGGGACGAACTGAACGAGAAACGCGCCCTCAGCGACGACCTGGAGAAGAAGATCCAGGACACCATCAAGGCCTTCAAGGCCGGGTGGAAGCCCAAGGCCTGAGGCGGGCCCGGGACACCAAGCCAAGCGAATCACCACGATCCCCACGCCGAGGTGTGGGGATTTTTTCATTGCCGCCTGCTTAGCCCGGCCCCCATCACAACGACCGGCGGTGGGCAGGGATCTCGCAAGCAAGTTCCGAGAACCGCCCGAGTTCTTCCGATAAAACGGCGAATATTGTGCGACTCAAGTGCGGACGGATGGCTGTTTGCCAAATCTTCGTCGCAAGGGGCTTCGGCTCGGACGGGCTATGCGGTACTCTGTGGCCGCCTCGGGCCTTGTGTGCCCGCAGGTGTCCGTGCGGTGTGGGAGCGCCGCGGGTCGTCATGTGCGCAAGAGATCTGGGAGAAAACACGATATGTCACGCACCAATTTTGCGGCCGCGGTCGCGCTGTCGGCGGGGTTCGCATGCTCGCTCGCGGGCGCACAGACGATCGAGTGGGCCGCGCCCGTCAGCGGGAACTGGAACGACCCCGCCAACTGGAGTCCAGAGAGACTGCCGGACGCGACGGACTCGGTGCTGATCGGCGTCGCCGGCCAGTACGCGGTCGAGTTCAACGCGCCCTCCGGCTCGATTCTCGATCTGGCGATGCCCAATCCGGGCGTGACACTCAACTTCCGCTGGGGACGGACGCTCACGATCAACGGCGACCTGCTCAACAACGCTCTGTTCGTCGTGAACTTCGGTCGCATCTCCGGATCGACCGCGGTCGCCTTCGGCGCCGACGCGTCGATTCTCGGCGACGGCCTGCTCCGCCTGAACAGCCCGGGCACAAATGCGCAGCTCAACACGGCCCCGGGCGTGACCGTGACGAACACGC
>SLFH01000061.1 GCA_007124345.1 Phycisphaerales bacterium
CGATCGTCGTGTACTCCGCCCAGGGGATGAGCTGCCGCCGGAGATCGTCGTCGGGCGCGTGCAGCGAGAGCGCCAGCGTCACCGGCAGCTCCAGCTCATCGGCGAGCTTCTCGATCGCCTTGGGCAGGCCGACGGTCGAAATCGTGATCCGCCTCGCCCCGATCCCCAGCCCCCAGGGCGCCGCGATCGTGCGCACGGCCTCGACCACCGGGCGGAAGTTGCTCAATGGCTCGCCCATGCCCATAAACACGATGTTGCTGATGCGGCCCACGCCCTCCAGTTGCCCGAGCCTCCAGACCTGCTCGACGATCCGCCCCGCGGACAGATTCCCGTCCAGCCCGCCCATGCCCGAAGCGCAAAAGCGGCAGCCGACCGGGCAGCCGACCTGCGAGCTGACGCACGCCGTCTTGCGCACGCCGTCGAGCGACGGGATCATCACGCACTCGGTTTGTCGGGCCGGGTCGCCGGGGCCGGAGGCGCTGCCCCCGTAGACCGGCAGCGAGAGCGTGCCGCGCGCCGGGTCGGCCTGGCCGTCGCTGTCGGCGTCGGGGCGCGAACCGTCCCACCACTGCACCAGGAGCTTCTGCGTCCCGTCGGTCGCGAGCTGGTGGCCCAGCACATCGCCGGAAAGAAAGGTCATCTCCGAGGCGAGCGTCTCGCGGTCGGCCTTGGAGAGGTTGCTCATCTCCGCCGGGTCGACGACGCCCTTGAGGTAGACCCATTCGAGGATCTGCTTGGCCCTGAACGCGGGCATCCCCCGCTCCTGGCACCAGTCGCGCAGGGTGTCGGGCGTCATCGCGAAGATGTGGTGCTGGGGGTGACGCATCAGCCGGCGTGCCCGGCGCCCTTGGCGCTGACCGTCACCGGCACGGCCCCGTACGCCTCGCGAGTGATCACCGGCGCCGAGACACGGATGCGGCGCGATTCGGGGTCGATCCCGCGCGACTTCATCATCCGGCGCAGCTCGCCCGGCAGGTTGAACTCGACATCCTCGATGAAGACATCCCCCTGTTCGATCTCGCCCCCGAACCGCTCGATCAACGCGCGGCAGACCCCCGCCACCAGATCCTCCGGCGCGCTCGCCCCGGCCGTCACCAGCACACGCTCACCCCCGGTCGGGAACCACGACCAGTCCAGCTGCGACGCGTCGTCGATGCGCCACGCCCTCGTCCCAACATTCTCGGCGATCTCCGTCAGCCGCACCGAGTTGGAGCTGTTGGCGCTCCCGATCACCAGCACGAGGTCGCAATCGGGCGCGAGTTGGCGCACGGCGTGCTGGCGGTTGGTCGTCGCGTAGCAGATGTCGTCGCTGGGCGGGGCCTTGATGTTCGGGAAGGCTTGCTTGAGCGCGTCGATCACGATCTTCGCGTCGTCGGTCGAGAGCGTCGTCTGCGTCAGGTACACCAGCTTGTCGGGGTCGTCGATTTTCAGATGAGGGATGTCCGCGGGGGACTCGACGACCTGCGTCGCCTCTGGCGCTTCGCCGGCGGTGCCGACGACCTCCTGATGGTCTTTGTGCCCGACCAGCAAAATCTGGTACCCCTTGCGGGCGTAACGGATCGCTTCGGAGTGGACCTTGGTCACCAGCGGGCAGGTCGCGTCGATCGCGTGCACGCCGCGCTCCTTGGCTCGCTCGCGGACCGAGGGCGGGATGCCGTGGGCGCTGAAGACGACGATCGAGCCCCGAGGCGCCTCGTCGACATCCTCGATGAACTTGACGCCGCGCTCGCTGAACCGCCCGACCACGTGCTTGTTGTGGACAATCTCGTGGTAGACATAGATTGTTTCGAGAGGAAAAAGGTCGAGCACCTGGTCGACGACATCGATCGCCATCCGGACACCGGCGCAAAAACCCCTCGGATTGACCAGCACAAGACGCATCAGATCTCTCGAACCTTTCTGACGTCCCCGGGGCGGCCCTCAAGCCGCCCCTGACCCCCACGAGCTTCCTCAATCCTCCCGTCCGGATCCGTTCAAACGGAACGGGGGAGTATGCAGAGGGTAGGGCCCGCCCGGGGCGCAACCGCCAGAGGCCCGGGACGATCCGCTGGCATCGGAGGGCTCTTGCGGCTACGCTGCGCATGCCGCGAGTGTTCGGCAACGATGAGGGTACGCAAGATGCGCTGCCGCTTAGGCTTCAGGTCCGCGCTGCACGCGACGCTGCTGTCGTGCGTGGTTGTGTTGACCCCCGGCTGCTCCGAGCGAGCCGAAGAGCGTCCCGAGCGGCCCCAGCGTCCCGCCGCCGAGCCCCAGACCCGCGACGAGGATCTCCGCTCGGGGGCCATCCGCTTCGGCATCAAAGACCCGCCCGCCAAGGCCCCCGGCGCTGTCCGCTTGGCGACCTATAACCTCGAAAACCTGATCGCCGTCCGCGCCGATGACCAGTCGGCGGGCAAGCCCCCCGCGGAGGTCTCCGCCCTGGCCGAGACGATCCGGCGTCTGGACGCGGACATCCTGGCCGTGCAGCAGGTCGAATCGCTCGACACCCTCCAGCGGTTCAACGACGAGCACCTCGGAGAGATGGGGTACACCTACATCATCACGGCCGAATCGGGCGACCCGCGCGGCATCCAGCAGGGCGTCCTCAGCCGCTTCCCGATCGTCACCTACCAGTCGTGGCCCGGGATGGAGCTCGGGGGCGAGCACCCGGAGATGTTCGGCGATCGCCCGAACTTCTTCGCCGGCCAGCCCGTGCGCTACAGGCGCTCACCGCTTAAGGCGGTCGTCCAGATCCCCGCCGACGAGGAGGACCATCTGGAGCTGACGCTGCTGGTCGTGCACCACAAGTCCCACCCGCTGAGCGCGTACTGGCGCGAGGCGGAGGCGAGGGCCCTGACCGAGAAGATCCGCACGATGCAGGGTGAGCGGCCCGAGCGGCTGATCGCCGTGCTGGGCGACTTCTCCGCCGAGATCGACCACGCGAGCGTCAGGATCTACCTCGAGGTCGGCCTCCGCGACGCCCAGCAGCCCGAGCTGATCGAGACGGGCGAGCAGACGCTGCCCGAGAAGAAGTGGGCGACCCACACCACCGGAACGCGGATCGACATGATCCTGGTCAACGAGCCGCTCTGGAAGCTGATCGAGCCAAGCTCGGGCTTCGTCTTGGGGACCCCGGCCCGGGCCCCGTGGGAAGGCCGCCAGGACCCCAAGCCCGAGGGCTGGGCGTCGGACCACTACCCGGTGGCTGTGGACATGCGGGTGGACGACGATGAGTGAATCAAACGCGATCTTGACATTGGCCGGGCTCGGCATCGCCGGGCGGAGGCCGTAAACTATCGGTCTGAACCCGTTCGGGGGGCGGTGGGAGAATTGGACAGAAGGCCCTGCGGCAAAAGACAACCCGGTTGTCAGGTCTTCACGAGGCTCGGCGAATCGGACTTTGGGCTCGCTGGGGACG
>SLFH01000408.1 GCA_007124345.1 Phycisphaerales bacterium
ATACATGAAGACAGGAGGTGAGTGGTTTGAAGGAATACCCAAAAGCAGACCTGGGTGCCCGGTTTGTTGCTGCTCTTATTGATGGTGTCTTAAGTTCGTTGGTGTCCACGCTGATCCCCATACTGGGGGCCATCGCCAGCACGATTTATCTGCTGTTCAAGGACGGGCTGTTCGAAGGGCAGAGTCTGGGCAAGCGGGTGATGAAACTGCAGGTGGTCGACGGTGCAGGGAAACCTGCGGATTACCGTGTGTCTGTGCAGCGAAACATCATTTTTGCCATTCCGGCGGCCATCATGATCGTGCCGATTCTGGGCTGGGTGATTGCCCCCCTGGTGGGGTTGGTGGTGCTGATCATCGAGTTGGTCAAGGTGCTCAACGACCCCAAGGGGCGACGGGTGGGTGACCAGTGGGCGGATACCCAGGTGGTCATGCTGGACGATGTGCTGACTGCAGATGACCTGACGGCCGGTCCGGCGGAACTGAAACCGTCGACCGATGATTTCCAGGCTCCGGACGATGAGCGGGAAGAGTAGGGTTGCCGGAAGAGGGCTGGCCCTGCTGCTGGCGTTTCTTCTGCTGATGGGGTGTGCTTCCCCGGCCCGGGAAACATCTCCAGGCGCGGAGAACCGTGATCTGGCGCCGGTGGAGGGTGAACTGACGCCGCCTGCTTATCCGCGGAGCCGGGGTTTTCCGGCAGTGGTTCCCCTGCCAGGGGGTGCCATCCAGATCCCGGACGGAGGCGACCTGCCGGACAGCGTCCTGGTGATCTGGACGTCAAGCACTCCCCGGGCTGTGTTTGATTACATGAATGCACAACTGGAAGAAGGGGGATGGGAGATCCTTCAAACCGTGGAAGCCGGGGACGAGAATTTCTCCCTGGACGCTCTGCTGATTGACGAGGAACTCTACGTCTTCATTACAGAGGTTTCTGAAGATGTGACGGAAGTGGTCCTGATGACAGGACCTTCCGGGTGAAACTGAGAGATGGCTTCGTGAAGCCAAAGAAAGAAGGGAACCGGGCAAACGCCCGGTTCCCTTCTTTCTTTGGATTCGAATGCGAATGAACGGGAGAAAATGGATTGAGAAATCGTTCACGACCGTCTGATTGATTGTTTGTTTTTTTGTGAAAACGCTTCCGGACAGGTGCCATGGTCCCTGGCGCGAAAGGGGCACATATCGACTGGATGTCGGACAACTTTTCCGGTTGACAAAGGCGACAAAAGTAGTATGATATAGAAAGAACGAATTTTCACTAGTTGTTCCAAAAATGAAAACGATCAAACGTCGTTAAGGTATAGGAGGAGAGAACATTGATGAAATTGAAATGGTTTGGTGTCTTGTTGGTGGGCCTGCTGGTCCTTGGTTTCCTGGCCGGCTGCGGTGCATCGGAGCAACCGGCAACAGACGGGACGACAGCAGCGTCCGTGGTGGCCAGTGCAGATGAGTTTGAAGCTGCAGCCGCTGCAGACGGAACCTGGATCGTCGCCGCACTGGATGATATCACCATTGACGGGGACGTTGTTCTGGATGGTGATTTCGAAAACAGAGACGTTGTGGACCGGAAAATCGCGCTCTATGCTCAGGATGCTGACCGGAATGTTACGGATCGGTATACTCTGACCGTGGACCGGCTGGTGATCCGCAGTGAAAACGCCCGGATCCAGGGTGGAACTGTTGTGGGTGACATTCTGGTGGAAGCAGACGGGTTCAGACTGATCGGGGCTACGGTGGAAGGCAATGTGATTTTCGCCGATGCGGCCTATGAAGGTTCGTTCTCCATGGAAGACGCCACGGTTTCCGGAGACATCTCCGTTCAGTAGTACAAGACAGGCAGGATACAAAGGAAGCCTCCCCACTGGGGAGGCTTCCTTTGTATCCTGCACAGAAATGTCGTGGCATCAAAACGGGCGGACCGCTTTTGTTGATCCTGTTTTTTCTATATAATGATTGAACAGGGATCAGGGATCCCGGACACCGACCGGTGTGACAAGCATGCAAAGGAGTGAAACCATGGAAGAATTCTTAAGTATGGACGAGCGATTTCTGTCCAAGCGCAGCAAGAAAATTCAGGAAACGGGCAGGATTGATCCTGAACTGTATAAACGCTTTGAGGTGAAACGGGGGCTGCGGGATCTGGACGGCCGGGGGGTTCTGGTTGGCCTGACGGAAATCGGTGAGGTCCATTCGTACATTGTGGATGAGGGCGAGCTGGTTCCGGTTCCCGGACGGCTGATTTACCGTGGCGTGGACATTTTTGACATTGTGAAGGGATTTGCGCGGGATGACCGGTTTGGCTTTGAGGAAACCGTTTATCTTCTGTTGTTCGGCGAATTGCCCAAACGCGAGGAGCTGGCGGAGTTCGAACAGCTGCTGTCAGGGTACCGCCGCCTGTCCGAGAATTTCGTCAGTGACATGATTTTAAAGATGCCCAGCCGGGACATTATGAATTCCATGGCCCGCAGTGTGCTGGCCCTTTACAGCACGGACGTGGAACCGGAAAACACATCGGTCGACAACGTTCTGGTCCAGTGCCTCAAGCTGATTGCCTGCTTTCCCCTGATTGCGGTGTACAGCTATAACGCCCTGGAACATTATTTCCAGGGCAAGAGCCTGCACATCCATGCTCCAAAGCCGGAACTGGGGGCAGCTGAAAACATCCTGCACATGCTCCGGGCAGACAGCCAGTACACCCGGCTGGAAGCCAAACTGCTGGATCTGGCACTGGTGCTTCATGCGGAGCACGGCGGCGGAAACAACTCGTCGTTTGTGACGCACGTGGTGACGTCCTCCGGGTCGGACACGTATTCGGTGGTGGCCGCTGCCCTGGGGTCGCTGAAAGGCCCCCGGCACGGGGGGGCCAACTTCAAGGTTGTCCAGATGTTCGAAGACATGAAGAGGAATGTCAAAGACTGGGAGGATGAAGCCCAGATTGAAGACTATCTGGGCAGACTGCTGGACCGGCAGGCCTTTGACCAGTCCGGCCTGATCTACGGAATGGGACATGCGGTCTATTCCGTGTCGGATCCCCGCTCGTTGATCTTCAAGGAACATGTGGAGGTTCTGGCCCGGGAAAAAGGGATGGAGGCGGAGTTTGGTCTCTATGACCGGGTGGAGCGGCTGGCCCCCAAGGTGATTGCCGAAAAGCGCAGGATTTACAAAGGGGTCAGCGCCAATGTGGACTTCTATTCGGGGTTCGCCTACCGGATGCTGAACATTCCACCGGAATTGTACACGCCGATTTTCGCCATTTCGCGGATTGTGGGCTGGAGTGCTCACCGGATTGAGGAATTGGTGAACCAGGGCAAGATCATTCGTCCGGCATATAAAAGTGTGGCGCCCAGACGACCCTACGTGGGAATGGATCAACGTTAGGCGCAAG
>SLFH01000388.1 GCA_007124345.1 Phycisphaerales bacterium
AGGGGTGAGCCGCTCAGCCGAGCTTGCGGAGCACCGCCGCGTGGGGGCGGTGCTCGGGAGAGCAGAACTTCCGCTCGTAGTTGGTGCCCACCACCTCGCCCTCCTTCGCCCAGGGCGGCGGCACGAACGGGCGGCGCTCGAAGGCCGGGCCCGCCCGATCCCCGTCCGCCCGACTTGGGCTCGCGCCGGCCAGCGGCAGCGGCGGCTCGTCTTCGGTCCATCGAGCGATGTACCCCTCGCACCACGCCCAGAGCTCGTCGTGGTCGGTGACGATCCGGAGCTCGCCCCCCGGTTCGAGCACGCGCCAGGCGTCGGCGAGGAACCGGTCTTGGATCACACGGTTTTTGTGATGCCGTTTTTTGGGCCACGGATCTGAGTAGTACAGGTGGATCGTCCGGATCGTCTGGGTCGGCGTCCGCCACCTGAGAAACTCCGTTGCGTCGGCGCAGAGCAGGCGGACATTCTCCAGCTTCCTGCGCCGGACGCGGTCGGCGGCGTACGCCCAGACCTCGCCGGCGTGCTCGATGCCGAGGAGGTCGACCTCGGGGTACGCCGCGGCGTGGGCGAGCAGGAACGAGCCCTTGCCCGGGCCGATCTCGATCTCGAGGGGACGGTCCGGATTGTCGCCCCCCCTGAATAGGGCGCGGAGGTCGATCCACCCCGCCTCGGGGTCCTGCATGATCTCGTCGGGCAGGGGCGGGATCTCGGCGCGATCGATCCCCACGACCCCGGGGGCGACATCCAGACGACGACCTCTGCTGAGCCCGAAAGACATGGCCGCATTGTTCCCCCGATCTGGCGCACAGACGGGCCCGGGGGCGGGCTTGGTGTCGCATGAATCTGCAAGGGGTGTGTGCGGCGGTTGGGTGAAAGCACGCACTTCGCGCGAGCGGGCCGATCCCGCGCGAGATGTGGTCCGTATAGCCGGGAGGGCCGGGCCTGCCTGAAATCAGTTGTGCCGGGCCCGGCGCTGGTCGATACCGAGTCTTGACCGGTTCTTCGGTCGGGGCGCGACCATGCGCCTGCCTCCCGCCCGGGCGGGGCCTTGCGGCCCCGGTCCAAGGGCTTGGCGGACGGACGGGGCATCGCCCCGGGTTGTCGCCGCCCAACGGTCCACGGAGGGTCGCCATGAACGAAAGCTTTGATCGCCCCGAAACCCAGCAGCCCGGCTCGGCCGGGGGCCGCCTCTCTGAGCTGATCACGGGGCGCCTGAACCGCGAGCAGTTCCAGGAGCAGCACTGGACGGGCTCGTTCTGGGATTACCTCGAACTGCTCGAGAAGAACCCGTCGATCGCGCGCAACGCCTACCAGCGTTTGTACGACGCGATCATGGCGCACGGCTTCGAGCGGTACCAGCTCTTCAAGCGCGACTGCGTGCGCTACCACTTCTTCTCCGACCCGTTCGACAACGGGGCCGACGGCATCTACGGCCTCGACATGGCCCTGATGACGCTGGTCTCGTTCCTGCGCTCGGCGGCGGAGGGCTACGGGACCGACAAGCGCATCCTGCTGCTGCACGGGCCTGTGGGCTCGTCCAAGAGCACGATCGCCCGTCTGCTCAAGAAGGGCGTGGAGCACTACTCGCGGACGCCCGACGGCGCGCTGTACTCTTTCAGCTGGCTGCTGGACGAGCGGTGTGAGGTGTCGCGGGGCGACGGGGGCGAGGCCGCGCGGACGCACGAGTATCCCAGCCCGATGCACGAGGACCCGCTGATTCTCGTGCCGCGCGAGGCGCGGGCGGACCTCCTCGTGACGCTGAACGCGAACTTCAAGCCGCGACACCACAACGGGAAGATCAAGATCTACGGCGAGCCCGACCCGTTCAGCCGCAAGATCATGGAAGACCTGATGGCCTTCTACGACGGCGACTGGTCGAAGGTGATGAGCCACGTGAAGGTTCGCCGGATCGTCCTGAGCGAGAAGGACCGCGTGGGCATCGGGACCTTCCAGCCCAAGGACGAGAAGAACCAGGACTCGACGGAGCTGACGGGCGACATCAACTACCGCAAGATCGCCCAGTACGGGAGCGACTCGGACCCGCGCGCGTTCAACTTCGACGGCGAGCTGAACATCGCCAACCGCGGCATCTGTGAGTTCATCGAGGTGCTCAAGCTCGATGTGGCGTTCCTCTACGATCTCCTGGGCGCGAGCCAGGAGCACACGATCAAGCCCAAGAAGTTCGCGCAGACCTACATCGACGAGGTCATCATCGGGCACACCAACGAGCCGGAGTACAAGCGTCTGCAGAGCAACGAGATGATGGAGGCGTTCCGCGACCGCACGGTGAAGATCGACATCCCCTACAACATCCGCTTGGACGACGAGATCAAGATCTACCAGAAGGACTTCGGCCCCGAGCGGATCAAGAACATCCACATCGCGCCGCACACGCTGGAGGTCGCGGCGATGTGGGCCGTGCTCAGCCGCCTGCAGGAGCCCAAGAAGTCGGGCCTGACTTTGGTGCAGAAGATGAAGCTCTACAACGGCAAGAGCATCCCCGGCTTCACGGAGGACTCTGTCAAGGAGCTGAAGGAAGAGGCGCCGCGCGAGGGCATGGAGGGCATCAGCCCCCGCTATGTGCAGGACAAGATCTCCAACGCGCTGGTGACCCGCCAGGCGATCGAGGAGCGGGCGGTCAACCCGTTCATGGTGCTCAACCAGCTCGAGGACGGGCTGAGCCACCACTCCTTGATCAACGACGAGGAGACGCGCAAGCGTTACCGCGAGATCCTGGCGGTGGTGAAGGAAGAGTACGAGGACATCATCAAGGGCGAGGTGCAGCGTGCGATCAGCGCCGACGAGGAGGCGATCAAGCGTGTGTGCGCCAACTACATCGAGAATGTCCGGGCCTACACCCAGAAGGAGAAGGTCCAGAACAAGTACACGGGCAAGTACGAGGAGCCCGACGAGCGCCTGATGCGGGCGATCGAGGAGAAGATCGACATCCCCGACAGCCGCAAGGACGACTTCCGCCAGGAGATCATGAACTACATCGGGGCCCTGGCGCTGGACGGCAAGAAGTTCGAGTACAACACCAACGCGAGGCTGTACCGGGCGCTGGAGCTGAAGCTCTTCGAGGACAGCCGCGACACGATCAAGTTGAAGAACCTTGTCTCCAGCGTCGTCGACGACGAGACGCAGGAGAAGATCGATGTGGTCAAGCAGCGTCTGATCAAGCAGTTCGGCTACAACGAGACGAGCGCGACCGATGTGCTCAACTATGTCGCGAGCATCTTCGCCAGGGGCGACAGCAAGAGCGGGTGATGCGGATCGAAGGGTGAATCAGAACGGCGCGATCGGGAGATCGCGCCGTTTTTCTTTGGATGACGAGCGGAGAGTTCAGTGGATGCCTACAAGCGAGATGTCTTCTTCTCC
>SLFH01000112.1 GCA_007124345.1 Phycisphaerales bacterium
AGCAGGTCGGCCCGGCCGCAGCCGAGGTCGGCGATGACGCGCCCGAGCAGCTCGATCGAGTCGGCGAGGGCTGCGAAGCGTGCGGCCTGGGTCGCGGGGCTGTTCCAGAGGAGCGCCTCGAAACGGGGGCCGAGGCGTTCGACCGCCCGCCGGTATGGCTCCAGATAGCTGCTCACGGGCGTGGTCTCCTCCGTTGCTCCGGCACCCGTCACAGGTGCATCATTCGGGCGAACTCGTCGTAGCGCCGGTCGATGTCTTCTTGCGTCAGCGTTGCGAGGCGGTCGAGGCTGAAGTCTTCGATCGTGAAGCTCGCCATCACGGTGCCGTGGGCGAGGGCTCGACGCAGCACGTCGAAGTCGGTCAGGTTCGTCAGCGCCCCCGCGTCGGTGGCTCGGCAGAGGTGGCCGAACATCCCGCCCGCGAAGGTGTCGCCGGCGCCGGTGGGGTCGATCACACGCTCGGCGGGGAAGGCGGGCAGGGCCGCGATCCCGTCGCGGTGGGCGAAGATGCACCCGTGCTCGCCCTTCTTGACCACGACGAAGGCGGGGCCCCACGAGACCAGCTCGCGGGCCGCGGCGACCGTGTTCTTCATGCCCGTGAGCTGCTCGGCCTCGTCGTAGTTGAGCACGAGCCCGTCGATCTGCTTGACGAGCTGCGTCAGCGTCTCGCGCTCGGTGTTGATCCAGAGGTCCATCGTGTCGGCGACGGCGAGCTTGCGGTCTGGGAACCTCGAGAGCATGTCCAGCTGGACCGCCGGGTGCGTGTTGGCGAGGAAGACCATCGTCGAGTCGCGGTAGGACTCGGGGACTGGGGGCGGGGCCTCGGCGAGCACATTAAGCTCCGTGAAGAGCGTGTCGCGGTGGTCCATGTTCTCCTGGTACTTGCCGCCCCAGCGGAAGGTCTTGCTCCCCTTGCGGGTTTCCAGGCCTGCGGTATCGATGTTGTTGAAGCGGTCGAAGGTCGAGCGGAGGTCGTCGGGGAAGTCGTCGCCCACGGCCCCAACGATTCGGACGGGCCCGTAGAAGTTCGCCGCCGCGGCGAAGTAGGTGCACGAACCACCGAGCACATGCTCGCGATGGTCTCCGTCGGGGGTGTAGACCGTGTCGATGCCCACGGTGCCTGTGACTGCCAACGCCATGAATCTGCCTCCGCTTCGGGTCGGGCACGCCCCATGCCCCCTGTTAGCCCCGGCGGCGTGCGGCTTCTGTTCTTATTCGATACAGCCCGGGGCCGGGAAAACCCGGACCGGACAGAGAGCATAGCGGGCGACGCGGGCGGAGCCGCAGCTCAGCCCTTCTGGGCGATCTTCGCCCAACTGTCCTTCAGCGAGACGGTGCGGTTCCAGACCGGGCGGCCCGGCGTCGAGGCGTCGTCGACGCAGTAATACCCGTGGCGCTCGAACTGCACGCGGCGGATCCCGTCGGGCCAGGCTGGCTCGTTGCTCGATGCGGGGTCGTCGGCGAGGGCGGGCTCGAGCACCGCGCCCGAGACGATCTCCAGCGAGTCGGGGTTGATCGCATCGAGGAAACTCCAGCCCTCCGGGGCGCCCTTGGGCGTGTGGTTGGGGTCCTCGATCGAGAAGAGCCGGTCGTAATTGCGGACCTCGGCCTGCACCCCGTGCTCGGCGCTGACCCAGTGCAGCGTGCCCTTGACCTTGCGGCCGTCGGGCGGGTTCTTGCCGCCCCAGGTCTCGGGGTCGTAGGTGCAGCGCAGCTCGACGACCTCGCCCGAGGCGTCCTTGACGGCCTCGATGCAGGTCAGCAGGCAGGCGTACCGCAAACGCACCTCGCGCCCCGGGCCGAGCCTGAAGAACTTCTTCGGCGGGTCTTCCATGAAGTCGTCGCGCTCGATGTACAGCTCGCGCGTGAAGGGCACCTGCCGCACGCCCGCCGACGCGTCCTCGGGGTTGTTCACCGCCTCGATGTGGCGCGTCTCGCCCTCGGGGAAATTCTCGACGACCACCTTCAGCGGACGCAGCACCGCCATCCGGCGCGGCGCGACCGCGTTCAGATGCTCGCGGCACGCGTTCTCAAGACGCCCCGGGTCGATCAGGCTGTTGAACCGGCTCACGCCGATGTCGCGGCAGAAGCTCCGCACCGACTCGGGCGTGTACCCGCGCCTGCGGTAGCCCGCGATCGACGGCATCCGCGGGTCGTCCCAGCCCTCGACACGTTTCTCATCAACAAGCTGCTTGAGCCTGCGCTTGCTCATCACCGTGTAGCCGAGATTCAGGCGGGCGAACTCGATCTGCTGCGGATGGTGCAGCGGCTCGGAGCGTCCCTTGTTGATCGACCTGATGAACCAGTCGTACAGCGGGCGGTGGTCCTCGAACTCCAGCGTGCAGATCGAGTGCGTGATCCCCTCGACCGAGTCCTCCAGCCCGTGCGCCCAGTCGTACATGGGGTAAACGCACCAGGAGTCCCCCGTGCGGTGGTGCGGCGAACGCACGATCCGGTACATCACCGGGTCGCGCATGTTGAAGTTCGGCGAGGCCATATCGATCTTGGCCCGCAGCACCCGCGAGCCCTCGGGGAACTCGCCCGCGACCATCTTCTCAAAGAGCTCCAGGCTCTCCTCGATCGGGCGGTCGCGGAAGGGGCTGTTGGTCCCGGGCACGCCGGGGGCGCCGCGACCCTCGCGGATCTGTTCGGGCGTCTGGTCGTCGACATACGCCAGGCCCTTCTTGATCAGGTCCACGGCGCAGTCGTGCATGAGTTGGAAGTAGTCCGAGGCGAAGCGGACGCCCTCGATCGGGTCGCTCTCTGAGGCCCCCGGCCAGCGGAAGCCCAGCCAGCGGACATCGCGGACGATCGACTCGACGAAGAGCTTGTCCTCCTTGACGGGGTTGGTGTCGTCGAAACGGAGGTTGCACGAGCCGCCGAACTGCTCGGCGAGGCCGAAGTTCAGGCAGATGCTCTTGGCGTGCCCGATGTGGAGGAAGCCGTTGGGCTCGGGGGGGAACCTCGTCCTGACGACGCTTTTGTCGCCCGGCGCCCCCCACCGTCCGCCGGCGATGTCCTCCTCGATGGTCCGCTTGAGAAAGTGGTCCTGGTTGGCGCTCTCGCTCATAGGGCGAAGGCTAGCGCGAGCCTGCGGCTCGCGAGGGGCGTTGGGTGTAGGGAGCGGGGCGCTGGGGTCGCCCGGCTTTGCCGGGCGAGGACGGAGGCTTCGAGCACTGCATCCTTGCACGGTCGACCCGACCCTTCGCTTCGCTCAGGGATCGGCGTCCGCTCCCCCTCGCCTGCTCGACCACTCGACCCTCTCGCCCGGCAAAGCCGGGCGCCCCCCCACTCCCCACACCCCTCCCCAAAACACAACCCGCCGCCTCCCGGCGACGGGCCATGGCTCCCGTTCTGGTTTCTCGCCTTGGAG
>SLFH01000394.1 GCA_007124345.1 Phycisphaerales bacterium
CCCGGTTCAAGGCCCTCCAGCACGGCTGAGCCGTCCGAGCCCTCCTGAGCCACGCCAAAAAGGCTCGACCTAACACGATTTCTCCTCAGCAGCCCCCACTCGGGGCTGCTTTCCTGCGCTCGCATTGCGCCGATCCGGCCGCAGACACTGTCGGTGCGGCGACCGGGCCCTCCGATCGCCGATTAGAGTCCCCGCGTGAGCCGCAGGCGCCAGAAACCCAGGGCGACCCGCCCCAAGGGCCCTCCGCCCCGTAAGCCGGGCACGCCGGGCAAGCCCGAGGCGCCCCCCGAAGGCCCGCCCGGCTACGCGGCGTACTCCAAGCGCCCGCTCCATGTCCTCGCCTTCCTCGCCCCGCTCTTGGTGTTGTACGAGTTCGGCTCGCTCTTCCTGATGTCGCAGGGCGACGGGGTGGGCGTGCAGCTCCGGGCGCCGCAGGTGATGGGGCGTGTCTTCGAGTCGCTGGGGGTCGCGTCGGTCCACCTCCCGGCGATCGCCCTGGTGGTCGTCCTCTTGGCGTGGCACCTGCTCAAGAGCCACCCTTGGCGGATCCGCCCGGGGGTGCTCCTGAGGATGGCCGGCGAGTCCCTGGTCTGGACCGTCCCGCTGCTCGCCCTGTCGGTTGTGCTCTTTTCGCCCACCGCTCTCGCGGCCCGCGAGTCGGGGTCGCTCTGGGATCTGCCCTGGTTCAGCCGCCTGATTATCTCGATCGGGGCCGGGCTGTACGAGGAGATGCTCTTCCGCCTGATCCTGATCACCCTGCTCCACGCCCTGCTGGTGGACCTCCTGGGCATGAAGGATCTCTGGGGCAAGGCGATCGCGGTGGTCGCCAGCGCGTTCGCGTTCGCGGCGATCCACGAGCCTGTCGAAGGCCCCGACGCCTGGCGACTGCGGACCTATTACTTCCTCACGGGGATATATTTTGGGGTATTGTTCGCGCAGCGGGGGCTGGGGATCGCGGTGGGGGCCCACGCCCTCTACGACGCGATTGTGCTCTTGGCACCCCCCGGAAGCGGCGATTGAGGCGAGAATGATCGGACCAAACGCCAGAGTGGTATCAGTATTTGACCGAAGCTAGACTTATCGATGGCAGCGCGTGACTCGGCCGTGTCTGCCGGTCGGCTTCACACCGGCCCCGATGGCCCTCAGCGGGCAATGGGCCACAGAGCCTCGACGGCAGGGGTGCGACAGTGGGACTCGATGTTGCGATCGACGAGCTGTACGCCAGCGGCTGGTCCGCCCTCGACACACAGGGCTGCGGCCACTTCGACGACGGACGCTTCTTCCCCGGGGTCGACCGGATCTGCGAAGAGTTCCGCGCGCTGGGCTACGCCCTGACCCTCCGCCATGTGCAGCTCTTCGACTGCTATCGCGCGGAGTGGACCGACGAGCAGGGCCGTGCCATGGGCGCCGTGGTTGGCCAGTCCGAGACCGAGGCGGCCGTCTACGCCCTCTCGCAGGTGCGCAGAGCGGCGCTGGTCGCCCGCTGAGTTCGAATCACGAAATCATCTGTCCCTGCGGCGTGAAATCCCAAGAGAACCGGGCTACAGATATGCCCCTCCCGCCAGACCTGGGCGGGTGGCGACACGATCGATCCTGATAGGCCCCATCGTCTAGTCAGGTCCAGGACGCCAGGTTCTCATCCTGGAAACCGGGGTTCGAATCCCCGTGGGGTCACTTCAGCACGGCGACGCGCTCCGGCGCGTCGTCTTGTTTTTTGCCCCTGCCGCACCCACAGCCGGCGCTCAGCCCGCATGGCCGAGCACTTCCTCCCACAGCATCGCATCGCCAGGCTGGCGCCCCTGCGACCACTTGACCTTGCCGGAGCGGTCGATCACGACGGTGCCGCGGCTGGCGACATGCAGGTCCGGCCAGTACAGCCCGTACGCCCGGCAGACCTTGCGGTGCATGTCGGCGAGAAGGGTCTGCTGGAGCCCCATCTGCACGGCCCAGGCGTTGAGAGCGGCGAACGAGTCGCAGGAGATCCCCACAACGGCCGTGCCCTTGGCCTTCCAGGCCTCGATCTCGTCGTTGACGCACTTCATCTCCGCCGAGCAGACATCGGTGAACGCGAAGGGGAAGAAGCAGAGGACGACATCGCCCCGCTTCAGCGCGTCAGAGAGCTTCCACTCGTTGCGGTGCTGGTCGAGCAGCGTGAAGTCGGGGGCGTCGTCGCCGGGCCGGATCAACTCGGCCCGCTCGGGGAGAGACTGGTTCTGCATCTGTTGCTCCTGGTCGCGCAGGCTGCGTGGCGAGTCGCGCGGCGGTATGCTATCTCCGGATCGCCGCCGCGGCCCGCAAAGCCGGGGCGGCCTCAAGGATGGAGGGCCGATCCATGACGGAAGTGGCCACGCTTCAGGAGCGTTACGCCGAAGTGACCGGACGAGTCGCCGACGCCGCGCAGCGGTCGGGCAGGCGACCTGAGGATGTGATCCTCGTCGCGGTCACCAAGTACGCCGAGCCGGACCAGATCAAGACCCTTGTCGAGATGGGCCACCGCCACCTCGGCGAGAGCCAGGCGCAGCAGCTCGAACAGCGAGCCGCGATCATCGACGAGTACGCTCAGAGGCTGCGCCTCCTTGAGCGCACGCGCCGGAGTAACATCGCCGAGATCGATCCCTCGCTGCTCCCCGCGGAAACGGACGACCCCGTCCGCTGGCACATGATCGGCCACCTGCAGCGCAACAAGGCCAAGAAGATCGCGCCGCTCGTCCGCTTGGTCCACTCGGTCGACTCACTCCGCCTGGCCGAGGAGCTCCAGCAGATCGGCCTGAAGAGGGACATCGACATCGAGGTTCTGGTGCAGGTGGATTGCTCGGGCGAGGAGACGAAGTACGGCTGCCCGCTGCCGGCCGCCTTCCCGCTCGCCGAGCAGATCGAGTCGATGGCCCATGTGCATGTGCGAGGGCTGATGGCCATGGCGCCGCACACCGACAACCCCGAGGACGCCCGCCCGGTCTTCGCCCGCTGCCGCGAGCTCTTCGACGAGATCAAGACCACAGGCATCGGCGAGGGCCGCTTCAACCTGCTCTCGATGGGGATGACGGCCGACTACGAGATCGGGATCGAGGAGGGTGCCAACATCGTCCGCGTCGGCTCGGCGCTCTTCGCGTCCTGAGCGAGCACCCTCGGCCGGAACTCACGCACAAAAAACCCGCTGCTGCGGGGCTTGAAGTCGGATCGGGCTCGGACCGGTTTCGCTCTAGGCGAGCCCTGTGCGGCTGGTCCGGAGCTGGTTCATCATGGTCTGCAAGCGGTCGCCCGGGCACGCGGTCGGCACATACTCGCGGTGGGTCATCACCCGCTGCACGGAAACCCGGTGCTGACGCATCGCCGTGCGGAGGAACGACTCCAGCGAGGCGACCGAGGCGTCGGTGGGGGGGCGGCGCATGTAGTTGCCCAGCACCATCACGCCGAGGTTCTGCTCGTTGGCGTCGCGGACGTGGGCGCCTTGGAGGTTCATCGGCCGGCCTTCGTAGACGCGTCCGGCGGGGTCGATGATGTAGTGGTACCCGATGTCGGCCCAGCCGAGGTTGACATGGGCGCGACGGATCGCCTCGACCCGGCGGGCCGAGTCTTGGCGCGAGAACGAGTCGAACTCGTCCATCCCGTCGTGGTGCACCGTGATCCGCTCGATCCGACCCATCGGACGGGCGAGCGACGCGATCGGCCCGGCCGTCGTCCAGGCCGCCCGCGGGACCACCTCTCCCATGCCGGGGCCGGCGGCTCCGTTGGAGCGCTCCCGCCAGGCCCGCAACGCTTCTTCAGCGTCCGAGCCGCTCGATGCGGTGCTCGTGCCCGAAGGCGACGGAGTGTGTCCGCCGCCGGAGGAGCCGGGCAAAGGCTGACCGACGCGCCCGTTGCGGGGCGGC
This sequence comes from Phycisphaerales bacterium, assembly GCA_007124345.1. GTDB lineage: Bacteria > Planctomycetota > Phycisphaerae > Phycisphaerales > UBA1924 > SLFH01. Next base: position 3,870 of record SLFH01000394.1, read on the forward strand.
GAGCTGCAACCCGTCGTGAGCAGCGCAGCGCCGGCGATGATCATTCCCAGCGCGTTCCGCCTGTTGATGTGTTCATTCACGGTGCTGCAGATCGGTCCGACCGCCTCTTGGAGTTGAACTGTCGCCGATGCGGGTCGACAGCAGTATACTCGGACCCTCTCTCCGGCGCGTGGACGCCGGACAGGCTCATTACAGACTTACCGGGGAGAATATTCCATGGATTTCATCGTTACGCGCTCCGCGGCGGTTCTTGTCTTCGCCCTAACTTCTGGGGGCGTCCTCGCTGCCGCAGAGAAGCAGCCCGAAGCCCCGGCCGAGGAAGCCACCCCCGCCGAGGAGGTGGTCGATCCGGTCTTGGAACATTCGTTTTTCCGAGGCTGGGAGGGCAGCGCCGAGGTCGGTATGAACGGCTCGACCGGCAACACCGAGCGGTTCAACCTCCGCGCCGGCATCAACGCCGAGCGCGACACCGACCGCACCTTCACCACCACCTCTCTCACCTACACCTACGCCAAAGAGGACGGCAACGACACCGAGAACCGCCTCCGCTTCCAGCTCCGCAACGACTGGAAACTCCCCGACTCCCCGCGTTGGTTTGTTTTCGCCCAGGGCAACGCCGAGTACGACGACTTCCAGGACTGGGATGTCCGTCTTGACGGCTTCTTCGGTCTGGGCTACCGCTTCATCGACACCGAGCGCACCCGCCTGAACGGGCGGCTCGGTACCGGCCTTTCCTACGACATCGGGGGCAGCGACAACCGCATCCGGCCCGAGGGCCTGCTCGGTGTGGACTTCCGCCACCAGATCACCGAGCGCCAACTCTTCAGAGCCGACACGGAGTACCTCCCCGAGTACTCAAATTTCGCCCACTATCGGATCCGATCGCGCGCGTCGTACGAGATCCTCGTCGACCCGGAGGTCAACCTCACCCTCAGGCTCGGCGTCGAGAACCGCTACGACAGCAATCCGGGCGACGGTTTCAAGCGAAACGACTTCGATTATTTCGCCGTCCTCGCGTGGGCCTTCTGACCGAGCGGCGTCCGCAATAAGTAACGCGCCGCCGTTGAGCCGCGCGGGAGGGGTACAGCATGCAGAACGATCAGGAAGTCGGCGCAGAACAGACCGAGCCCGTAGAGACCGCGCCGGTCGAGCCGGCTCCGGAGGCTCCGCCCGCCGATGAAGAGCCGGGGATCATCGAAGAGGCGACGGGTTTTATCTCGGGAGTCATCGAGGATCCCTCGATCATCATCCCCTACCTGGTCGATGCGGGGATCGTGGTGCTGAAGGTCATCGCGATCTTCATCATCGCGAGGATCATCGCCAAGACGCTTAAGCGGATCGTCGTCAAGGGCCTGGTCAGGGCCAAGCTCGACCAGACGATCGCCAAGTTCTTTGGCAACATCGTCGCCTGGGCCGTCATGATCATCGCGATCATGGCGATCCTTGAGTCGTTCAATGTCAGGACCACGGGCCTCGCCGCCGTGATCGCCGGCGCCAGTCGCGCCATCGGCCTGGCCTTCCAGGGCAGCCTCGGCAACCTCGCCAGCGGCATCATGCTCATGGTCTTCCGCCCCTTCAGGGTCGGCGATGTCATCACTGTCAGCGGCGTGACCGGCAAGGTCGAAGAGGTCGAGCTCTTTTCCACCATCCTCGACACGCCCGACAACCGGCGGCTGATCATTCCCAACGGCGCCATCTTCGGAAGCACGCTGGAGAACATCACCCACCACCAGACCCGGCGCGTGGATGTCAACGTCGGCACGGTCTACTCGGCCGATCTGGATCAGACGCGCGAGGTGCTGATGCGTGCCGCGAGCGGGGTCCATGGTCGCCTGCCCGACAGGGACGCGGTGGTCTTCCTCAGCGAGCTCGGGGACTCGGCGATCGCGTGGTCCGTCCGCGTCTGGGTGAACACCGCCGACTTCTGGGCGGTCAAGGAACGCTTAACACGGGATGTCAAGGTCGCGCTCGACAACGCCGGCATCGGCATCCCCTTCCCGCAGATGGATATCCACATCGACGGCGCCGTCGCACGCGACGCCTGACGGCAGCGACGGTTTACTTCGCCTTATGCACGCGGCGGCCCCGGGCCGCCGCGTTTTCCTTGCCCGGCATCCCGCAGACGCGTTGCGACAAGTGCGCAGCAAAAGAGGGCGGCGTCCGGGGTTCGGGGGCCGCCCTCCTTCAGAGGAGGCGGGAATTGAGCGTGGTTCAGCCCTCGGCGAACCTCGCGAGGAAGTAGAAGAAATCGTCGGCGTCGATCACGCAGTCCGGCACGCCGAATCCCGGGTCGTTCGGGTTGGTCGATCCGGTCAGGTCGGCCCTGGGGTCGCCCGCGGCGAACAACTGCAGGAAGAAGAAGAAGTCGTCGGCGTCGATCACGCCATCGGGCGAGCCGGGGGTCGGGCCGGTCATGTCCGCCGGCGAACCGACACGCACGCGGAGGTCGAGTTGCGGCGTCAGGCTCAGGGCCTGCGCGACGGGGTTGTTGCTGGTGTAGAAGGAGGGGAAGGCGGAGGGGCCGGTGCCGCCGGTCGGGTCGCCGCTGGCGGGCAGCAACGAGGCGGCGCTCAGGCGGATCTGCCCGCGGGCGAGCTCCTCCTGGAGATACCGGAACGCGCTGGGGGCGCACAGATCGATCTCGAAGACGACGACATCCTCGGCCGCGACCGTGTCGCCCGGCTGGCGCCCGTCGATCGTGCCGATGCCCCAGGGGACGACATCGAAGCGTTCCTTGAGGCGGTTGGAGATGTCCACGGCGGTCCCGTCGACCTCGAACAACGCCGCGAACGCGTTGCGGGCGCCCTGCGCGGGCGGGACGGTCGGCGTGCCGCCGAAGGGCGAGGTCGCCGACCATGTCTCGGCCGTGAACCCGTTGCGGTAGCCGGTGCCGAAAACCTCCATCGGGCGACCGGGCGTCGAGTCGGGCAGGTAGTCCGGGTCGGAGGGGTCGAGGAAGGTGCGGTACGAGTCGGGCGTGACATCGAGGGGGAAGCCGTCGGTGTTGGCGATGACCAGAATCAGGCGGGCCGACTCGATCGTGTAGCGGGAGGGATCGAGGCCCGGCGGCACCTCACCCGAAGTGTCAAAACCGACGATGTACTGGCCGTCATAGTCGTCAAACCCCGGTTCGTCGATCGCCCCGAAGATGGAGGCCTCGAACCGGACACCCGGGGTCAGATTGAACGGGTAGTTCCAGCGGTCCTCGTTGGGGGGCTGGAACGAGGTGTCCACGAGCTGGGCCTGAGCGGTGGCGCCGAGACCGACGGCGAGGGCGAGTGTCCCTCGGATGCGGGTGGTCATGGTGGACTCCGTGCTGTCAGATGCGAACCGTTCTTGCGGAACAGGATGATGGCGACTATCGTTGGAATTGTTGCGACTGAGTCTCAGCGAAGCAAGCGGGAATCCACCCCTGTTGCGACTCAGTCTCAGCGAGTCCGAGAAGTCGGCTATACTGCTCGCCCACCCCGCCGGAGGCGTTCGATGCGTTCGCTCAGCTCCCGCAAGCAGCCACTCGCTCACCGGCGGGACGGTGCGCGCCGCGGGTTCACGCTGATCGAATTGCTCGTCGTCATCGCGGTCATCGCGGTGCTGATCGGGATCATGCTGCCCGCCCTTTCAGGGGCCCGTGGCGCAGCCCGCCAGATCCGGGAGATGGCGTCCGGGCAGCAGATCATGATTGCTTACACCTCGTACGCCGATGCGCACCGGGGCTATGTGCTGCCTGGGTACCCCAGCCGCAACATGATCAACCAGGGGCGGATCACGGCGTACGACCGCTCGGGTGAGGCGATCTCGTTCCCGACCGCCAGCCGCTACCCCTGGCGTCTGGCCCCGTACATGAACTTTAACTTCGCGGGGATGTACCACTCCGACGCCTCGCTGGAGGAGTTCGCGAGGACCAGCCTGCCGGGGAACATCGACGAGCGGTATGTCCTGAGTCTTTTCCCGCTCTACGGGCTCAATTCGCAGTACATCGGGGGCAACGAGCGGTTCCTGGCCTTCAACCCGACAACCGAACGGGTCTTCGGCCGGTTCTATGTGCGTCGGCTCGACGAGGTCCGCCGTCCTTCGGGTCTGCTGACTTTTGCGACGGCGAGGGCCGACCGAGAGACCTTCGCCTCCGTCGGGCTGAGCCGCGAGTTCCCGGGCCACTTCGATGTCTGGGCCCCGCGTTTCAGCGAGTCGGCGGGGGAGCAGTGGGCCTCGACCTACGACCCGCGCACGCCCACGCCTCGCGAAAACTCGGGCTTCGTCGACCTCCGTCATCGGGGCAAGGCCCTGACGGCGATGTTCGACGGGCATGTCCGAGCCCTGGGTTGGGAGGAACTCCGCGACATGCGCCTCTGGGCGGACCAGGCCGCCAAGCCGGACTGGGCGCTGGGCCCCCGGTGAGCGTGCGCACACGCGCGGCCCGCTGATCCGTCTACGCTTGCGGAGCATGACCACCACAACGATCGACCTGCTCGACGAGCTCCGCTGGCGGGGCCTGCTGCACCAGTCCACCGACGAGGCCCAGCTCCGCGAGCACCTGGGCTCCGGGCGCCGGAAGATCTACGCCGGCTTCGACCCGACCGCCGACTCGCTGACCATCGGGAACCTCGTCCCGATCATCGCGCTGGTGCATGTGGCGCGCGCCGGGCACGACCCGATCGTGCTGATGGGGGGCGGGACGGGTCTGATCGGCGACCCTTCGGGCAAGAGCGCCGAGCGCCAGCTCATGACGCGCGAGACGGTCGACCGGCACATCGCCGGCCAGCGCCGCATCTTCGACGGCGTCTTCACCCACGCAGACCTCGGGTCGCCGCGCGTGGTCAACAACGCCGACTGGCTCTCGAAGGTCTCGTTCCTCGACGCGCTGCGCGACACGGGCAAGCACTTCAGCGTCAACGCGATGATGCAGAAGGAGTCGGTCAAGGAACGCCTGAACAACCGCGAGCAGGGGATCAGCTACACCGAGTTCAGCTACATGATCCTCCAGGCGTACGACTACCGCCACCTCTACGAGCGCGAGGGCGTGACCGTCCAGTGCGGCGGGAGCGACCAGTGGGGCAACATCACCGCGGGGATCGAGCTGATCCGAAAGTCGACCGCCGTGCGCCACGGGCTGGAGGGCCGCCTCGACGAGGGCGAGCGGATCTTCAAGGGCAAGGTGACGCTGGCGCACGGGTTCACGATGCCGCTGGTGACGAAGTCTGACGGGGGCAAGTTCGGCAAGACCGAGACCGGCGCCGTCTGGCTGACGCCGGACCGCACGAGCGCGTTCGCGATGCACCAGTTCTGGCTGAACACGGCCGACGAGGATGTCAAGCGGTTCCTGAAGGTCTTCACGCTGCTGGGGCGTGAGGAGATCGAGTCGCTCGTCGCCCGCCATATGGAGAGCCCCGGCGCGCGCGAGGCGCAGCGCACGCTCGCCAACGAGGCGACGGCGCTGGTGCACGGTCGGGATCAGGCGGCGGCCGCCGAAGAGGCGGGTCGCGCGCTCTTCTCGGGCGACATCGCGAGCCTGCCCGAAGCGACCTTCCGTGAGGTGCTCGCCGAGGCGCCATCGAGCGAGCATACGATCGCCGATCTGCAAGCCGGTGTCTCGCCCGTCGACCTGCTCGTCGAGACCGGGCTGGCGAGCTCGAAGCGCCAGGCCCGCGAGTTCCTGACCCAGGGCTCGGTCAGCGTCAACGGACGCAAGATCGGGCTGGACGAATCCCTCGGCGAGGGCGACCTGCTGCACGGCTCGCTGCTGGCGATCCGGCGCGGCAAAAAGCAGTGGCATCTGACCGTCTGGGGGTGAGTGGGGCGCGGCCTGCGGCCGCGAGAGGGTCGAACAGGCGAGAGAGACCTGTGGCACTGACGGCTTGTCCGCCAGTGTCTCCGTCCGATCTGCGGCGCCTCTCAGGCCGTGGCGGCGATGCGCCGGAGCATCGCCGGGCTCTCGCCCTGGCCGGTGCGTGCGCTCAGCAACGCCGCCTGGCACATTGAGAGCGTGAGCTCGAACGAGCCGGGCGCCGGGGGCGGGGCGCGGTCTTCAAGGACACGGCGCATCGCGCCGGCCACGCTTGCCGCGGCGAACCCGCCGCTGTCTTTGTCTTGCTCGTTCCAGCGAGAATCCTCGATGACTTCGCCCGACCCGTCGCGCCAGAGCAGGCGTTCGCGGTCTACCGAGAGCTCTCCCGCAGGCCCGACCACGTCGATGCGGAAGGTGTACGCGCCGGCTTGATCGCTCGCGAGGCCCGAGAGCATGCGCCCGTCGGCGTAGCGCCCCGTGAACGCGATGTCCCCCCGCAGGTCGCGGAGGGTCTCGCCCGGCAGCGCGTGCAGCGGGCGGCCGGGGACCGAGTAGGCGTAAGCCGCGTCGATCGATTCGGGCTCGCCCATCAGCTCGCGGGCGATGTCCATCGCGTCGAAGAGGAGCAGGGCGAGGGATGCATCGCGCTCGCGCGCCCGCACATCGACCCGCAGCGTGCGCACGGGGCGGAACTGCTCCATCGCGTCGAGCAGTTCGGCGAACGCGGGCTCGTGTCGGACCAGCGGGGCGAGGTCGCAGGCGTCGGCGGCGCTCAGGCCCTGGTGCGACCGTGCCCAACGCCCGGCCCGCACCTCGACGGTCGAAGAGGGGATCGGCTCGGCCGCGAGGATGCGGGCGCCGCGCTGGCGGGCGCTCAGGATCACCGCGGCGTCTGCCGGGTCGTCGCCGAAGGGCCCGGGGTCCAAAATCCAGAACAGGTCCGCCTCGGCCGAGGCGATCATCGAGCGGAGGTCGTCGACGGGTTCAGCGCCGAGCTTTTCGGCCAGCGCCCCGCTCTCTCCACGCCCGGGTGAGCCGGCTGCGCAAACGACAAGGCCGAGCCTGTCGCGGACGGCACGGACAAGCGGCAGCCGCTCCGGCGTGCACCAGAGGGCGACCCGTGTCGAGTTTGTCCCCTTTGAGTCCACCTTTGGGAATGCTACCTGATTCGGTCGCGTATTGTACTGCGGCGCTGTAAGGCGGCCGCGGCTTGCCGGGAAACCGGTGGGCCGAGGAAAGTCCGAGCACGAAAGGGCACGCCGGTGGGTAACGCCCACCCGGCCGGGGCGGTCCCGGCCGAGGGAAAGTGCAAAGAAACCAGACCGCCGATGGCCGGATCCGTCCGGCACAGGCAAGGGTGTGAGGGTGCGGTAAGAGCGCACCGCCCGGCTGGCGACAGCCGGTGGCTAGCAAACCCCGGCGCGTGCAAGCCCAAGCAGCCCCGCGGAGGTCCGCCTCCATGGCCGGCCCGGCCACTGTCGGGGCGGGTAGGGTGCTCCGGCCCAGGCCGGGACCGCGTCGGCAACGGCGCGGCAAGAGAAATGGCCGCCCAGGCCGAAAGGCGCGACACGGGCCCCCGTCAATACCCCGTCGCGAACCGTCGGCCGGACAGAACTCGGCTTATCAGCAGCGCAAGACCGCCGTCGGGCCTCGGGAAACCGGGGCCCGGCGACCTTTTGGGGGTGAGGGGTGTATGGCGTGGAGAGTGGGGTGTTGGGATTGGCGCTGTCGAGGCGCCGAGGCTGGCGCAGGGGAAACGACTCCGATCCGCGGACGACCCGACTCTTCGCTGCGCTCAGAGATCGGCGTCACGACAGCGGGCGGCGGTCGCGTTCACATCCGGCCGATCACGAACACAATAAAACTCTCTTCGAGTTCGCTCGGATCGGTGATCGGCCGCGCCTTCGGCTCGGCGTCCTCGATCGGATCGACGACTTTGGAGTGGACCTCGGTGGTCCGAAAGCCGGCCTCGGCCATCGCGTCGCGGAGTTCGGGGACCGACCAGAGTCGCCATCGGTAGACGAACGCGTCGGTGTATTCCTCGATGATCTGGCCCGAGCGCTCGACGCGGAAGTGGCAGACATCGGTGACCATGCCCGTCAGCGGGTCGGCGTCGCGCTGCTCCCATGTGTAGAGGACGCGCAGGCCGCCGGGGGCGCGGTGGCCCCGGTTGACTGTGCAGATGGTGAAGGCGGAGTCGCCCCCGTAGATGTCGCAGACGAAGATCCCGTGCGGGTTCAGGCGTTCGCGAGCCCGCGAAAGGTAGCGGACGAGGGTGGGGCGGTCGTGGATCTCGCCGATCGAGAAGTTGCCGACGAAGACGACATCGGCCGCCTCGTCTGCGTCGAGCACGCCGCGCTCGCGGAGTGCCAGGCGGTCGGCGAAGGTGTTGCGTTCGCGTGCGCGCGCCAGCGGCTCGGGGTCGAGGTCGGTGCCGATCGCACGCCCGCCGGGCACACGCTCCAGCCAGGCGAGGGAAGCGGCGCACGAGCCGCAGAAATCTTCGGCGAAGATCTTCGGATCGTTCCCGTGCAACGCGACCAGGAACGGCACGAGGGCCGGCGGGGATTGGACGCAGAGTTCGTAGCAGTCGTATTTGGTCATGGGGGCGTGGGGAATGGGGTGTAGGGTGTGGGGGCGCTTGTCTTCGGCGAGCAAATCTTCGTGCCACCGACCTCCAGCAGGAGGTCGGTGCATTGGATCAGCGTTGCGCTGAAGATCAACCTGTACTATTGTTGAACTCTGAAGCGATCGAAGCACCGACCTCTC
>SLFH01000238.1 GCA_007124345.1 Phycisphaerales bacterium
AAGGGGTGGGGACGGCTTTGTTACCAAAGAAAGACCGCCGCCGGGCGCGTCAGCGCCACGGCGGTCGGAGAAAGGATCAGTTTCCGATCCGGATGTGCACGCCCGATCTGCTCGGACGGTGCCAGCTGTGCCGGTAGCCGATGTGGCTCCGCCCGTGGTGGAAACTCTGGCCGACGTTGAAGCCGACGCGCGAGTTGCCGCCGCCGATCGTGCCGTGGAGCGAGACGCTCGGGGCGCGGTAGTAGCGGTGGGTGTAACGGACGCCGGGCGTGTAGTGGTGGTGGTGCACCGTTCGGGTGTAGACCGGTGAGCGGACGACGGTGCCGGGGAAGACGCCGTATTGGGTTGTCGTGCAGGTGGTTTGGCCGATGGTCCGCGGGGCGACGCGGTGGTTGTACGCGGGGGTGAAGGTCGAGCGTGTGAACTGAACGCCCTGGGACCGCTGCGGGGCCTGGGCGTTGTGGAACTCACGGCCTTCGTAGATCGGCTGGAGGTGCGTGAACCCGCCGCCGTGGATGGAACGCGGACGCTCTTCGAACACCACGGGGGTGTGCCGACGCGGGGCTTGCCTGTTTGCGGCCCGACCGTCGCGCCGGGCGTCGGAGACGATCTGGTTGACGACGACCTGCTCGCGAGAAGCCTCGCGGGTGACCTCGCGGTGCACGATCCGCCCGTCTGAGGTTCGGATCACGCGGGTGGTGGTCACGGTGTGCGGCTGGTGGGCCGGACGGACGACGACTGTGTCGCCATGGCGGGTGTAAGTGACGGATTGCGAGGCCGCCGCGGCCGGGGCCAGAGCGAGCAGCACGCCCGCTGTGGCGAGCCCGAGGCGCGTGCCTCTGGATGTTGTCGGGGTTTCGCGGTGACGGATCTTCATGTCGCTTCTCCGCTGTCCCGTTCGGGTCTTGGCGAACGGCGAGACCAACCCCGCGCCCGTGGCCGCTGTTCCGCCAGCGGGCCTGAGATTCCGGGCGGGGGGCCTTGCCCCGACCCTGCCAGTCCATGCGTCGGGCCGCATCGGCGGGGGCACGCCCGGGTGCTCGCGGGGGCACTCGCCGGGGCCGGGGGCTGCCAAATCGGCAGAAATCAGGGCGTGCGGGCCGGCACTTCATGCTTCTCCGGGCGTTGAGGCGGGGGCGTCGCTCTGGCACCGCGATTGCAATGATGCCCCATCGAGAGCGAATACCACCACTCCGGCAAGGGAGCGAACATGGCTTCGAACCGCATCATCGGCATCGACCTCGGCACGACCAACTCGGTCGTGGCGATCATGGAGGGCGACGAGCCCCGCGTCCTGATCAACTCGCAGGGCAACCGCACGACCCCCTCGGTCGTCGCGTTCACCGACAAGGGCGAACGCCTCGTCGGACAGCCCGCAAAGAACCAGCAGGTCACCAACCCCAAGAACACCGTCTCGTCGATCAAACGCTTCATCGGGCGCAGAGGCTCGGAAGTGCACGACGAGGAGAAGCAGGTCCCCTACGAGGTGATCGGGGGCAGCGACGACTTCGTGAAGGTGAAGGTGCGTGACAAGGAATACACGCCCCAGCAGATCTCCGCGTTCGTCCTGCAGGACCTCAAGAAGATCGCCGAGAACTACCTCGGCGAGACCGTCGAGCGGGCGGTCATCACCGTCCCGGCCTACTTCAACGACTCGGAGCGTCAGGCCACCAAGGACGCCGGCGAGATCGCGGGCCTCAAGGTCGAGCGCATCATCAACGAGCCGACCGCGGCGGCCCTCGCCTACGGCCTCGACAAGAAGAAGAACGAGAAGGTCGCGGTCTTCGACCTCGGCGGCGGCACCTTCGACATCTCGATCCTCGATGTCGGCGACGGTGTCTTCGAGGTCCTCAGCACCAACGGCGACACCCACCTCGGCGGCGACGACTTCGACCAGAAGCTCATCAACCACATCGCCGACGAGTTCAAGCGTCAGGAGGGGATCGACCTCCGCAACGACGCGATGGCGATGCAGCGCCTCAAGGACGCCGCGGAGAAGGCCAAGATCGAGCTCTCCACCATGCAGGAGACGACGGTCAACCTCCCGTTCATCACGGCCGATCAGAACGGCCCCAAGCACCTGCAGATGTCGATCACGCGGAGCAAGTTCGAGGGCCTCTGCGAGGACCTCTTCCGGCGCCTGCGCGACCCGGTTCTGACGGCCCTCAAGGACGCCAAACTCGATCCCTCCAAGGTCGACGAGGTGATCCTGGTCGGCGGCTCGACCCGCATCCCCAAGGCGCAGGCCGTCTGCCGCGAGATCTTCGGCAAAGAGCCCAACAAGACCGTCAACCCCGACGAGGTGGTCGCGATCGGCGCGGCGATCCAGGGCGGTGTGCTCGCGGGCGATGTCAAGGATGTGCTCCTGCTCGATGTCACGCCCCTGAGCCTCGGCGTCGAGACGCTGGGTGGCGTGATGACCAAGCTCATCGAGAAGAACACGACGATCCCGACGAGCAAGAAGGAAGTCTTCTCGACCGCCGCCGACAACCAGGCGAGCGTGACGATCCATGTGCTCCAGGGCGAGCGCGAGTTCGCGCGGGACAACCGCACGCTCGGGCAGTTCGATCTGACGGGCCTGCCCCCGGCGCCGCGGGGCGAGCCGAAGATCGAGGTCGAGTTCTCGATCGACGCCAACGGCATCCTCACCGTCACCGCCACCGAGCAGAAGACCGGCAAAAAGGCCGACATCCAGATCACCAACTCGGGCGGCCTGCCCAAGGAAGAGATCGAGCGGATGAAGACCGAGGCCGAGGCCCACGCCGAGGAGGACAGGCGTCGGCGCGAGCTTGTCGACACCAAGAACCGCGCCGAGGGCATCGTCCAGACCGTCCGCAAGTCGCTCGAAGAGCACGGCGACAAGGTCGACGGCGAGACCCGCTCGAAGATCGAGTCGGCGATCTCCAACCTCGAGAGCAAGCTCAAGGGCGACGAGAAGGCGCCGATCGACGCGGCGCTGACCGAGCTCGAAGCGGCTGCGAGCCAGCTCGCCGAGGCCGCCTACAAGGCCGCCGCCCAGCAGGGCGCTTCGGGCCAGGCCCCCGGCGCAGAGGCCGACACCTCATCCGACGACGATGTCATCGACGCCGAGTACGAGGTGAAAGACGAGAAGAAAGACTGACGGGGCGCGGGGAGCTGGGCGCGGGGTTCGCGTCCGGCGGCATGCCCGGTCACTGAAGATCCAAACCGCGAACGCGCGGGGCGCCTCCGGGTGTCCCGCGTTTTTCATTGACTCGTGCGGCAGGCCCTGACCAGTTCGTCGAAAATCCGTTGGCCGAGCGGCGCGTGGGGCGTGCGCTCGGGGTGCCACTGCACGCCGAGGTAGAACGGACGACGGGGATCGTCGATCGCCTCGATCACCCCGTC
>SLFH01000150.1 GCA_007124345.1 Phycisphaerales bacterium
CGGATGTCCGGGTCGTCGGGGTACTGGCGGGAGGCTGATGCGAGCACGAGCCTCGCCCGCTCGTAGTCCTGCTCGGCCATCAGGGTCTGGAGGGTGTTGGCCAGGGCCTCGACGGTCTCGCGCGGGGCTTCCCCGACGCGGGGGGTGACCGCCTCGGCCGTTGGGCCCTCGGCGTTCGCGTTGGAGGGCGACCGCCCCGAGACCAAGACGATCGCGAGAGCAACGCCGACGAGGGCGACTGCGAGGATTCCGGCGGCGACGAGGCCGCCGGTGCTGCGGTTTGGTTGGTCTGTGCTCATTACGGCAACGATATCGGCCCGACTACCATGCCGGTTCCGCGGGATCGGCCGATTACCCCCCGATTGCCGCGGCGGGCCGTCGGATCGGCCCCAGACCGAACGCATGACAAACGGAGCGTTGCGCATGACAGACCCGGGGGAGATGCCGAAGACCTATTCGCCCGAGGCGCACGAGGGGTCGATCCGGGAGCGCTGGGAAGCCTCCGGCGCGTTTCACGCCGACCCCGCGCGCGTGGTGAGCGGGGAGAAGCCGCCCTACACGATCCTGATCCCCCCGCCCAACGTCACCGCGGCCCTGCACCTCGGGCACGCGCTGAACAACACGCTGCAGGACATCCTCGCTCGCGCCCACCGCATGAAGGGGTTCGAGACGCTCTGGATGCCCGGCACCGACCACGCGGGCATCGCGACCCAGACCGTTGTCGACAAACGACTCCAGACCGATCGCAAGCCGGCGCTGAAGGAACACAAGGAGATGGAGGCTCGGGGCGAGCCTGGGCGCGAGCGCTTCATCGGGCTCGTGAAGGCGTGGAAGGACCAGTACGAGGCGCGCATCACCGACCAGCTCAAGAAGATGGGCTGCTCGTGCGACTGGGACCGCCAGCGCTTCACGATGGACGAGATCTGCGCCCGTGCCGTGCGCGAGGCCTTCTTCCGGCTGTTCAAGGACGGGCTGATCTACCGCGGCAAGCGCCTGGTCAATTGGGACCCGGTCAGCCAGACCGCCCTCGCCGACGACGAGGTCGAGATGAAGGAGGTCGACGGCGCGTTCTACTACCTGCGCTACCCCCTCTTCCGCGTCGACGCCGCGACGGCCGGCGGGCTCGCGCCCAACGCCTGCGCCTCGATGCGCAACCTGCCCGACGATTCGTACCAGCCAGTCACCTGGTCGGAGCTCGCGGCCCGGGGCTACCCCGGCGCCGACGAGCGCCCCGACGACGAGCCGGCGTGGCTCACCGTCGCGACGACCCGCCCCGAGACCTATCTCGGCGACACGGGCGTGGCGATCCACCCCAGAGACCCCAGGGCCAAGGCGCTCGACGGGCTGAGGGCGGAACTGCCGCTGGTCGGCAGGCTGGTCCCGATCGTGCGGGATGACTATGTGGTGCTCCCCGCGGACCTGGCCGAACTGGCGGGCGTCGAGATCGATCCGGCGTCTGAAGCGAAGTCGAAGATGGCGACAGGCTTCCTGAAAGTCACGCCGGCGCACGATTCCAACGACTGGGCGATCGGCGAACGCCACAAGCTCGAGGTCGTCAATGTCCTCGCCCCCGACGCGTCGGTGAGCGACGAGCACGGGTGGGACCGCGAAACCCGCGGCGAGGGCGGCGAGGTCTTCCTCGGCCTCCCTCGCGACCAAGCCCGCAAGAAGGTCGTCGACGAGTTCAAGGCGAGAACACTCGGCAACGAGCCCCTGCTGGAAAGGGTGACTCCCAACAGACACAGCGTCGGCCACAGCTACCGCAGCCACGCGCCGATCGAGCCGTACCTGTCGGACCAGTGGTATGTGAAGGTGACCGACGACCGCCTGCGGGGCGAGGCGCAGAGGGCGCTGGCAAGAGAGCAGCGGAGCGATGGCTCGTTGCAGGAGTTTCCGGAGACATATCCCTCAAGCAGGCACAGTGCAGATCACTCCGATGACAGCGCCGGCGACGGCTCGATGCACTTCCACCCGTCCCGCTACGCCAAGACCTACGAGACATGGCACGACAACCTCCGGGACTGGTGCATCAGCCGCCAGCTCTGGTGGGGGCACCGGATCCCGGTGTGGAAACTCAGGGATGACTTCGAGCTCCCCGTCGACGGCTTGCTGGATATCACCGAGTCGCTCGGCGTTCTCGGTGAGTGGATCGAGCAGGATCGGATCGCCGTCAGCGTGTTCGGCACGCCGCTCACGCCCGACGGACTCAAGATCGACCTCTCCACGCCCAACCAGAGCGATGAGATCAGTGTCTGTGTCGCCGACCCGAACGACGCTGAGATCGTGACCCAGCTCGAATCCAACGGCTTCGTCCAAGACCCCGATGTCCTCGACACTTGGTTCAGCTCCGCCCTCTGGCCGCTCTCGACGATGGGCTGGCCGGGCGAGGGCGTGCCCGCGATCGCGCCCGAGACCATCGACCCCGAGGACCCCGGCGCGATCCGGTCGGTCTGGGTCAAGCGCGTCGGCTCCTTCAGCGACTTTGTCGGCGAGGAAGACACCCACAGCGGCGAGTTGATCGAACGCCTGCTCAACTTCCGCGACATCGACCCCGCCCGCGCCCTGAAGTACAAGCTCTTCGACGCCTCAAACCTCTCCGCCCCCCTGACCGACTCCGGCGCTATCGCCGAGGCGCAAGACCTCGTGTGCGCCGTGGGCGTCCGCCGCACCGGCGAGTTCCGCACGCAAAACTTCGGCGTCATGGACATCGAGCTTTGGCTCGGCGAGCACGGGTTCACCCGCGTGCAAGGCTCGCCCGAGCCCGGGCTGCTCGACGCGTTCAACCCGACCAGCGTGCTCTGCACGGCCCGCGAGATCATCACGCTCTGGGTCTCGCGGATGGTGATGTTCAACCGCTACTTCTTGGCCGAGGGCGAACGCTCCGGCCCGATCCCCTTCCGTGATGTCTTCATCCACGCGATGATCCAGGACGGCGAAGGACGCAAGATGTCCAAGAGCCTCGGCAACGGGGTCGATCCGCTGGACATCATCCACTCCCACGGCGCCGACGCCATGCGCTTCACGCTCTGCCAGATGACCACGCAGACGCAGGATGTCCGCATGCCCGTCGTCAAAGACCCCGATACCCACAAAAACACCAGCCCGAAGTTCGACAACGGCCGGAACTTCTGCAACAAGCTCTGGAACGCCTCGCGCTTCACCATGTCGATGCTCGAAGGCAAAGATGCGCCCGGAGATCCGGCCGACCCCGCCTCGCTCTCGCTCGCCGACCGCTGGATGCTCGGGCGCCTCGCAAACGCCGTCGAGACGGCGGATAACTGCCTGAAAAACTACGAGTTCAGCCTCTACGCCCAGACGGTGTACGACCTGGTCTGGCGCGACTTCTGCGACTGGTACCTCGAA
>SLFH01000157.1 GCA_007124345.1 Phycisphaerales bacterium
CCTGCGGCCGGGGGGTGTTGCTTGATCCATTCATCCGGATCTTTGGATGAAGGTTGGTCGCTAGTCTAGCACACCCTCCGCCGCCAAAGCCACCATTCCGGACCAAACCCCCACTCCAAGTCGGACCCGATGCGGCCAAACCCGGCGCAGACCGGACCCACGCCGCACCCCCGAGCCCGATACCCTCTCCCCATGCCGAACACGAGTCAGCCCGGTCCCGGTCTCACCTACGCCGCAGCGGGCGTCGACCTCGACAAATACGACTCGTTTATCCGGACCATCGGACCGATGATCCGGCGCACGCACACCCCCCGAGTCATCGACAACCCCGGCGGCTTCGCCGGTCTCTTCCGGCTCGACTACAACGAACAACTCTTCAAGCGCAACTACAAAAACCCCGTCCTCGTCGCCTGCTCCGACGGCGTCGGCACCAAGCTCAAGATCGCCCAGGAGCTCAAGGTCTACAACACCGTCGGCATCGACCTCGTCGCCATGAGCGTCAACGACCTGATCGTCCAGGGCGCCGAGCCCCTGTTTTTCCTGGACTACATCGCGATCCAGGCCGTCGACCGCGACCGCGACGCCGCCCTCCTCGAAGGCATCGCCAAGGGTTGCGAGATGTCCGGCGCGGCCCTCCTCGGGGGCGAGACCGCCGAAATGGGGGATCTCTATAAGCCCGGCGAGTTTGACCTCGCGGGCTTCGCCGTCGGCGTCGTCGAGCTCCACAGGGCCACCGACCCCCTCCGCGTCCACCCCGGCGACATCGTCCTCGGTCTGGCCTCCAGCGGCGTCCACTCCAACGGCTACTCCCTCGTCCGCAAGATCATCGACCACGCTTCGCTCGACCTCGCCAAGGCCTACCCCGAGCTCGGCCCCGAGCGCACCCTCGGCCAGGAACTGCTCGAGCCGACCCGCATCTACGCCGCCCCGATCGTCCGCCTCCAGCGCAGTTATCGGGTGAAGAAGGTCATCTCCGGCATGGCCCACATCACCGGCGGAGGCCTGGCCGACAACCTCGCCCGCGTCCTGCCCGACAAGGTCGACGCCGAGCTCGTCAAGGGCTCGTGGGACATCCCCCCGGTCTTCGGCTTCCTCCAGAAGCACGGCAGCGTCGACGACGCCGAGATGGACCGCGTCTTCAACATGGGCGTCGGCTACTGCGTGATCGTCCGCCCGACTTTCGCCGCCTCGGTCACCCGACGCCTCGAACGCCTCGGCGAGCGCGTTTTCCAGATCGGTCGGATTGTCGAGGGTGGGGGGAAGGTCCGGATGGTCGACGCCTGACGACGCCCCGTCCGCCGGATGGGCTCAGGACACACCCTTCCGGGAGCCGATTGAACGATCTGACGGTGCTCCGGGCGCCGCGAGCCACCCAGACCCACGCCAAGAGCAAAGAATCAGACCATGCCACGCGATATCCCAGTCGGCAACGGCGACCTCCTGATCACCTTCGACCGTCACTACCGCATCAGGGACCTCTTCTACCCCTATGTCGGGCGGTACAACCACTCCATCGGCCACGTCCAGCGATTCGGCGTCTGGGCCGACGGCGAGTTCGCCTGGATCGAGGACGACGAGTGGGAGCGGGAGATCCGCTACAAAGCCGACACCCTCGTCACCGATGTCCGCCTCGTCCACAAGGGCCTGGAGCTCGAGCTCCACTGCTCAGACGCGGTCGACTTCCACGAGCCGGTCTACTTCCGCAAGATCGTCGTCCACAACCTCGCAGACCGCCCGCGAGATGTCCGCGTCTTCTTCCACCTCGACCTCTCCATCGCCGAGAACGCCGTCGGCGACACCGCCAACTACGATCCCTCCACCAGCGCCGTCATCATCTACAAGCAGGACAACTACTTCCTCGTCAACTGCTGCGACCAGCACAAGTGCGGCATCGACCACTGGGCCATCGGCACCAAGCGCCTCGGCGGCGCAGAGGGCACATGGCGCGACGCCGAGGACGGCAAGCTCGGACGCAACGCCATCAGCCAGGGCTCCGTCGACGCGACCGTCGGCTTCAACCTCCAGATCCCCGCCAAGGGCGAGGGCCACCTCCACGCATGGATCGCCTTCGGCCACGCCTACGACGAGGTCAAAGACCTCAACCGGCGCATCCTCGAAACCGGCCCCGAGCGCATGCTCGGTCGCACAGAGGCGTACTGGAAGCTCTGGTGCCGCAAGGAGCCCGTCGACACCACGCCCCTGCCCGAGCATGTGCGCGACCTGTTCTATCGCTCGCAGCTCGTGATGCGCACCCAGATCGACAACCGCGGCGCGATCATCGCCGCCAACGACTCGGATGTGACGCAGTTCGGCGGCGACCACTATTCCTACTGCTGGATGCGCGACGGCGCCCTCGTCGCCTACGCGCTGATCCTCGCCGGCCAGAGCGAGCTCTCCCGCAGCTTCTTCCGCTACAGCGCCAAGTGCATCGGCGACCAGGGCTACTTCCTGCACAAGTACTCGCCCACCGGCGCCCTCGCGTCGAGCTGGCACCCGTGGATGCTCGACGGCCAACGCGTCCTGCCCATCCAGCAGGACGAGACCTCGCTCGTCGTCTGGGCGCTCCGCAAGCACTTCGAGACCTTCCGCGATGTCGAGTTCGTCAAGCCCCTATACGAGCCCCTCGTCGCAAAGCCCGCAGAGTGGATCCTCGAATACCGCGACCACAACGGCCTGCCCCTGCCCAGCTGGGACCTCTGGGAAGAACGCCGCGGCATCCAGACCTTCACCGTCGCCTCGACGATCGGCGCCCTCAACGCCGCCGCCGCGTTCGCCCGCGACTTCGGAGAGCTCGACCGAGCCGCGGCCTTCAAGGAAGGCGCCGAGCGCATGCGCGGCGCTCTGAAACGCCATCTCTACAACGAGCAGGCCGGACGCTTCGCACGCCTGGCCGTCCCAAACGAGGACGGCACCTACCGCCTGGACATGACCTGCGACTCGGCCAACTTCGCGCTCTTCGCCTTCGGCGCTTTCGAGGCCAACGACCCCAAGGTCATCGAGGAGATGCGCCAGCTCAAGGAAGCCCTCTGGATCAAGACCGACATCGGCGGCTGCGCACGCTACCAGCGCGACTACTACCACCAGATCGAACGCAACGACATCGAGAAGGTCCCCGGCAACCCCTGGGTCATCTGCACGCTCTGGCAGGCCCAGCACGCCATCGAGGTCGCATCCAGCGTCGACGAGCTCCGCAAGACCGTCATGCCCTACCTCGAGTGGTGCGTCCAGCGCGCCGAGCCCTCGGGCGTCATGGCCGAGCAGTTCCACCCCTACACCGGCGACCCCATCTCCGTCAGCCCGCTCACATGGAGCCACTCGACCTTCGTCGTCGTCTGCCTGCACTACTTGCGCAAGCA
>SLFH01000080.1 GCA_007124345.1 Phycisphaerales bacterium
GAGGGCAAGCCCGGCGACCTCGACCGCGTCGCGGCACTCGCCTCCTCAACCTCCGAACTCGAACGCCGCGTCGCCGAAGACCTGCTCGCCTACCTCGCCCTCGACTTCCCCGAGGCGAGACAGAAGATCGAGGAACTCTCCGATTCACCCAGATACGCCGAACGGATGACCGCGCTCGCCGCCTCGCACCGAGCGCACCCAGACGGCCTGCGCGAACGCCTGCTCAAGAAGGCGCTGACCGACAGATCCAAGAGAGTCCGCGACTACGCGCTCTGGATCGTCATCAACTTGCGCGATCATGCCTGGCTCGACACGCTCGAAGAGGCCCGCGACAGCGCGACCGACCCGGCGGTCGCCGAAGAGTTCGACAAGGCGCACCGCCTCATCCGCGACGGTTACCGCGCCGACCCGGACCCGAATCGCGAAGGCGACTATGACTTTGTCTTCTACTCCTTTGAGGACTTCGGGCCTCGCGGAGCGGGTTTGACTGAAAGCGGAATCGGCAAGGAAGAAGTCGAGGAACTTGGGCTCGAAGGGGCGATCGCGGCAAGGCTTGATGAAGAGCGGGAACTCGCCGCCGAGTGGGGAACCTCGCTCCGCTCCACGCGCAAACTCGATATCGACTACTGGTGGGAGATCGGCGAGGGACGCCGTGCCGCGATCCACAAAATGCTCAGAGCCGTCGACGACCGCGACCCCGGCCCGCCAGACCGTGCCCGCTTCGAAGCACGCAAAGCCGCCAAGGCGGACCGGACCGCAGACCGGGCCCAGCAACCCCAAGCCGAGTAATCGAGTATCCTGATCACCCACAACAGGCCCGGGACGGCTCCGGGCCCGACGCAAGAACGGGAGCAAACGCCATGTCGAGCCAGCCCCAGCAGACCCCCGGGGATCCGGAGGCCGTGAAGCGCAACGGATTGTTTTCGGCTCGGGTCATCAATGGCTCATTTATCGCCGGTTTGGTCATCTTGACGATCATCGCGGTCGTTCTCAGCGCCGGCGGAGAGGCGGAAGTTGATGATGCGGCAGGTCAACAGGCAGCTGCGAGCGAATTCTTCTGGATGGTGATCGGCGTGCTCGGCGTCACCACGATCGCCGGCGCTGCAATCCTGCCGGTAATATTCACCAAGCAAGCCCGAACCGCTGTCTCAAGGGCGGACACCGAAGCCGGAACGAACCCCACGCTATGGCTCGGGCCGTGGTTCACACTCCAGATCCTCAGGATGACGCCGATGCAGGGCGCGGGGCTTTTTGCCGCGGTCGCCGTTCTGGTCAGCGGCGACCTGCTTTTCCTCCTCCCCGTTGCCGTCTTCCTCGCCGCGCTCTTCATGGTCGCCCCCACACGCGCCAAACTCGACGCGTTCGAGTCGCTCGCCGAAAACGGCCCGCCCCACCCAACAGCGATGTAAGAGCCCGATCGCTCGTGTATAACACGGCGATCCCGGCCAGAACAATCGAGTATCCTGCCCACTCAGCCCGGGACGGTTCCGGGCCCGACGCACGAAACGGGAGCGAACACAATGACCAACCAGCCGCAACCGCCGAACGCAGATCCGCAGACCTCTCGACGCAATACCGTCTTCACGGCACGCGTCATCCACGCGGCACTGCTCATCGGCATGCTCATCTTCGCCGCCGTCGCGTTCTTCATCGCGCCCGGCATGCAAGAAGGCGCCGACACTACGCCGGACGCGACGCACTCCGCCGCCGATCCCGCGACAGACGACGACGGTCCCGAACTTCAAACCATCTTCGGCATCGTTGTCGGCGTGTTGCTCGTCGGCGGGATCGCCTTCGCCGCACTCACCCCGCCCTTCTTCGCCAAGCAGGCCAGAACAAGCCTCCAGAATACACCCACTCCCCCCGAGGCCGACGCCATCATCCTCCAGACTTGGATGTCGTCGGTCGTCGTCCGCTCCGCCGTGCTCGAAGGCGCGGGTCTCTTCGCCGCCGTGGTCATCATGCTCACTGCGCAGCCCGTGTTCCTTGTCCCGGTCGTCGTCGCCGCGGGCGCGCTCGTCGTGATCGCCCCCTCCCGCGCCAAGCTCGACGCGTTCGAGTCACTCGCCAAGAACGGCTCGCCCCACCCCACCGCGATGTAAACCCAACACCCCCAGCATGCCCGACAACCACCGCAATCTCCGCTTCGAAACCATCGCCGACCTCTCGCGCGAGCTCGACGCACTCGAATCAGCGCACAACAACAACGCCCTCGTCTCAACCGGCAACTGGTCGCCCGGCGAGAACCTCCAGCATGTCGCGCGCTTCTTCAAAGCCGCGTTCGACGGCTTCGGCTTCATGGCCCCCGCGCCCGTTCGCTTCCTCATCCGCCTCTTCCTCAAGCCGATCGCCCTCAAGCACACCCTCCGCGGCGGCCTGAAAATCCCCGCCAAGGCACGCCCCGTCCTCGAGCCCGACCCGGGCGTCTCGTTCGAGCAAGGCCTCGCCGAACTCCGCGCCCAGCTCGCCCGCATCGACAACGCCGAGAAGATGCAGGCACCCAGCCCGATTCTCGGACCTCTATCCCACGACGAGTGGACCAGCCTCCAGCTCCGCCACGCCGAGCTCCACATCGCCAAGCTCCGCCCCGACGGGCCCCAAGCCCCCCAGGGATGACGCCGCACGCCCGATCCGCCGCACACAAAGCGGACACGCTGTGCATAAAAGGCTTGGTCCGCCCCCCGTCCCGGGGTATGCTGAGCGACGCCGCGCGGCCCGATCCGGTCGCAATCGCGGCGTCGACAGACCGCGTGGGGGAAAGCAGCAAGGGCCGCTCGGCGCTCGCGCACGCCGATCGGCTATCCCCGACCGCGCGGCAGACACACAAACCCGATCCGTTCAGAACCCCCTTCCGGAGCAGACAGAGATGCAGAGACTCTTCGTCCCCCTCGCGCTCGCGACCATCGCGGGCCACGCCGCCGCACAGGCCTTCCAGAGCGAAATCGTCATCATCCGAGGCGACAACATCGGCACCCTCACGGACCCCGCCGAAGTCGCCATCATGAACCAGGTCCGGATCAACAACACCGGTTCCTGGATCCTCCGCTGCAATGTCAACACGCTCTTCAGCAACAACCAAAACGCCATCATCCGCGACGGCGACCTTGTCGAGATCGTCGGAACCCCCGCCCCCGGCATCCCCGGCAGCGACTACAACACCTTCTCTTCGATCGGCCTGAACAACAACGGCGACCGCACCCTCTTCGCCTCCCTCACCGACCTGCCAAACTCGCAGAACCGCGCCTACTGGTTCAACAGCGAGCCCTTTATCCAGTACGGCGACATCAGCTCCTCCCCCCTCCTCACCTCCGCCACGCCCTACATCGGCCTCTCCAACTCGCACGAGATCA
>SLFH01000047.1 GCA_007124345.1 Phycisphaerales bacterium
CGCCCGCTCTTCGTCCCCGCTGAGACTTCTGATCAAGGACGAAACAGACAGATCTGCCGGATCATGCGGTCGCCCTGGGGTGTCAGACCGCCAGCGGCTGGTGCAGGGGCGGGTCGGGGAAGAGCCCCGCCCCCGAGCGGCCAGGGCAGAACGGGCGGCTGAGGCTCTCGAAGCTCGACGCGGGCAGGTCCACCGTCCGCCACTTGCGGCTGCGGGGACGCATCGCGCCGACATAGTCCTCGAGCAGGATCGATCGCAGGGCGTACCAGCGACCCTCGTGGGCGGTGATCTCCTGGAAGAGGCCGTCGGGCGGCTGGCTGCGGCATTCGTACATAAACACAAACGCCGCGCAAAAACCCTCCCCAAACAACGACTCCCACACCCGCAGCGAGGTGATGTCGTCCTCGGTCACCCAGGACTGCATGGCGGATCGCGGGGCGGGGCGGAGCGGATCGCCCGACCGCGGCTCGGGCAGCTTTCGACCCTTGACCTCGACGAGGAGCGACGGGGGGTGGCCGTAGATCACATAGTCGAACGACTTCAGCCCCGGCGGCAGGTCCGACCCCTCGGGCAACAGCGTCTTGCGGGCCTCGTTGACCGAAACAAACGGGACGCGGCGAGACCGCATGTAGGCCTGAAAGGCCCGCTCGTAATGGTGCCGCCGCTGGCCCATGCAGGGAGTGTACGCGAAATGGGCGGGTAGGGGAATGGCACACACCCCCGGCAGGGCTCGAACCTGCGACCTTCGGTTTAGGAAACCGATGCTCTATCCAACTGAGCTACGAGGGCACGGCGGGCGCGGCGGCCCGGACAGGCGAGTGTAGCGGGGGAGGGGTCGGGCGGGCCAGCGAGGGGGCCGGGCGCTGAGGGCTCGGGCGTTGGGGAGACGGGCCGCCGGGGGGGCGTGGGCTCGCGGGAGGAGCGGCGTCAGCTGCGGGTGAGGGCGAAGACGACGGCCGCGGCAAGGATCACCAGCCCGATCGCGATCACCAGGCGGCGGACTCGGATGTGGTGCATCGCCGGCATCGGCGGTCCTTTCACGCGCCCGCTCTGCGGGCGAGATGGTAGAGAGGCGAGCAGGTGAGCAGGCGAGTCGGAGGTTGGATAGGAGGGGAAGCGTACAGGTCGGAGACCTGTGGCGCCTGCGCCCAGCACCCCGCGCCCAGCTCCCCGATCCACCCGACTCTTCGCTTCGCTCAGAGGTCGGCGTCCGCCCCTGCGCTGTCGGCGATCGTTCGCCTTTCGACTTTCGCCTGCTCGAAGAACTCGCCCGACCCCGGCGGGCGCCCCCACATCCCACACCCCACGCCCCACACCCCTCCTACGCAATATTGAACCGTTCGGAGCGGATGCGGCCGGGGTCGACGCCCCGGTCGAGGAGGGCGTGTTCGGCGGCGTTCATCATGGGTTCTGGGCCGCAGATGTAGTAGGTCCAGCTCTTGTCGTCGGCGGGCGGGGCGTGCTTTTCGATGACATCAGGAGTGATGAGGCCTTGTTCGGTGATGGCGGTGGTGTCGGCCAGCTCGCCGGGGTCTTCCAGCACATGGACGAGGTGGAGGTCGAGCTCTTCGCGCATCTGTTCGAGCTCGTCCTTGAAGACGATGCGGTCCGGCGTCTTGTTGGCGTAGAGCATGACGAGGCCGCGAGTTTCGCCCCGGGCACTGATTGTTCTGAGCATGCTCATCGCGGGCGTCACACCGATCCCGCCGACGATGAAGGCGAGGTTCGGCGTGGGGTCGTTCTCGTGGTGGAAGGCGCCGTAAGGACCTTCCAGGAGGGCGGTCGCGCCCGGCTCGACCTTGTCGAGGCTGCGCGTGTAGTCGCCGAGGGCCTTGATGGTGAAGGCGGGACGCTTGGGATCGGTCGCGCTGGAGCTGAACGAGAACGGGTGCTGGGCGAGTGTCCAGGGCGTGCCGCCGAGGGTGAGCCATGCGTGCTGGCCGGGCTTAAACGCCATGCCCTCGTGGCCGACCGCTTCGAGCACGAGCGTGCGCGTGTCGTCGGTCTCTTCTCTGTTCTCGGCGACGCGGTAGGGCTTCTTGGTGGTCAGCCACGGCGTGAGGATGCGCATGCGCAGCAGCAGGGCGATCGCCAGCACGCCGAGGGCGACCCAGATCGCCTGCTTCCAGAGGACGGAGGTGTACCCGCCCTCGCGCCCAACCATCACGACATGGGCGGTGCCGACCATGACGACGAAGGCGGCCAGCAGCCCGTGCGTGAAACGCCACCACTCGTAGGCCATGCCGAGACGCTTGCGGAACAGCGGCAGGACCACCACCAGCAGCAGCGCGCCCATCCCGGTACTCAGGGCGAACGCGCGAGGCGCGTTCACACGGGGGTCGAAGAACGAGAGGTAGCCGGGGTCGCTTGCGATCAGCAGGATCGGGTGGGCGAGCACGAAGAGGAAGGCGATGACGCCCGCCTGGGCGTGGAACTGGAGCATGGTGTCCTGCCCCAGCGAGCCCGCGACACTCGGGAAGCGGGCGGTCAGGGCGAACTGTGCGCCCATCATGGAGAGGCCGACAAAGCCGAGCGCGATGCCGACCTCGGCCACAAAGCCGCGGGGCGCGGGCACCGGCCCGAGCTGCGACAAGACCAACGGCAGCAGGACAAAGAAGAGATAGAGGCCGATCCAGAAGGCCGCGGCTTTCTTTGGGTTGTTGGTCATGGCGGCGGCGTTCCCCCGAGAGCCAGAAGATAGGGCGCGGTCAGGCTTGCGGCTTTGTCTCGATCGCGGTGCTGGGCAGGAGCTGCGGCACGCCGTCGATGATCGGGTACGCAGGCCCGTTGTCTTCGGCCTGGGCGAGGGGCTTGCCGTCGCGCTCGATCAGCAGCAGGCGACGGCCGGTGAGCGGGCAGCGGAGGGGGTCGGGGAGGAAGTCGGGCTTGTCTGGCATGGGGGAGTATTGGAGCGCTCGCTTCGCGAGCGAGAAAGTCGAGTGGTAGAGAGGCGAGCAGGCGAGGGGAGGTTTTTGGGGGTCATGGATGTTCGACCCGACTCTTCGCTGCGCTCAGAGGTCGGCGTCCGCCGTAGTGCATGTGTTGATCGTTCGCCGCGGGCGGGCGTTATGTCCATGACTTGAAGACCACCTTTGTCGGTTTGTCGAGGTTCTGCACCATGTAGCGCAGGGCGTCGGCGGCGTGGTCTGCGCCGTCTTTGACGGGTTTCAGCGAGGTCGGGTCGTCCGATGGAAACCGGTACCGCTGCAGCGATTCGATCAGCTTCGGGCAGTCGGCTGAGATGTACAGCCCCGGGCCGCGGCCGTCGGCGGGGCGGAGGCGGGTCCTGACGAGGTCGATCCCCGCCAGCAGCGGGATCTTTCTTGCTTTGATGTGCAGCCCGGCGC
>SLFH01000306.1 GCA_007124345.1 Phycisphaerales bacterium
CGTCCGCACGATCGGGCGTGAGCACGCCTTCACCTACACCATCAACAACGCCGACAGCTCGCGAGGACGGACGCTGGTCATCGAGCACAACAAGATGACCGGCTGGGAGCTCGCTTCCCCGACACCCGTCGAGGAGACCCAGCGGACCCACCGCTTCGAGACGGAGCTCGAAGCGGGCGAGACCGCCGAGCTTGTGATTCGCCACGAGCGGACAGACCACGAGCGGATCAGCGTCGCGACGATCGATTCGCCGACGATCTTCATGCTCGAGCGGGAGGGCCGGATCTCCGGGCGGGCGCTCGACGCCCTCCGCGAGGCCCTGTCGCTCCGCGAGGCGGTCGGCGAGGCCGAGCGGCTCGTCGCCTCGCTGGAGAACGAGCGCCGTGAGATCGTCCGCGACCAGGAACGCGTCCGGGCCAACCTCGCCAGCGTCGCCCGCGAGAGCGACCTGCACCGGCGCTACATGAACCGCCTGGGCGAGCAGGAGACCCGGCTGGACGAGATCGCGACCGAGCTGACCGAAGCACGGTCCCATGTCGAGCGGCGCAAGCGGGCGCTGGAGCGGTTCGTGTCGGACCTGAATGTGGGCTGAGGCCGTTGCGCCTGGTGGAGGCGCCCGGCTCGCGACCGGGGGCTGAAACGCGGAGTCAAAAAGAGAAGCGGCCGGCACGCGTGTGCCGGCCGCTTTGCTTCATGCGTTGCGGGTTTCTAGGCTCGCTCGATCAGGCGTTCGCCGATCGGCTCAGTCGAAGAAGAACTGGAGCTGGATCGCGGCATTGGTGCCGGTCGAGGGATTGCTGAAGCCGTCGCGGTAGGAGCGGAGGAAGATGTTGCGGTTGGTGAGCCGCATGGAGGTGTCCGGGCTGCCGGCCGGGGTCCGCATCCGGTCGTCCTCGTCGACAAAGAGGTTGTCGGGCTGGTTGCGGTCACGGGCGTTCTGGATGCCGGTGAAGTTGAAGGTGGTGTCCTCGGGGTCGGGACGGGTCTCGAAGATGACGCGGTTGTCGTTGTAGGCGACGTTGCCTTCCCACTTGACCCGGCTGCCATGGATGAGGAGGGTGTTGGAGTTCACACCGACCGGCGTGTTGTACTGCGGGCCGATGGCGGCGTTGGGGCCGACGAGTTCCCACTGCTGGACGGTGCCGGTGCCGGCGCCGAGGCGGTAGGTCGGGCCGCGGTTGGCCAGAACGGCGATGGCGGCCTCGAACGAGTCGCGCCAGTGGTCGTTCTTGCGGGCGCCGAAGGGCGGCGTGTGGGCGTAGGAGATGTTGGCGATGCCGTTGCGCTCACGCTGCTGCGAGCGGATCGAGTCGAACGGGTGACCGCGGAGTGCCGGGTCCCACAGAGCGCGCTGCACCTGGGCGGCGCCCTGCGGCTCGTCGAACATGTAGTCGGTGAAGTTCTCGACCGGGCCGGGCTCGGACGGGCCGACCAAGAGCTGGGTCGGGAGGCCGTTCCACACCATCAGCGAGAAGATGTTACGGGTGGAGTCCAGCTGGACGGCGTTGGCGCGGTTCTGGGCCTGGCCGACGTTGATGGTCGTGCCGTCCCGGTCCGCCTCGCTGGGCAGCGGGTAGCGCTCCTGGTTCTGCGTGGCGAACTGCACCATGGTCTGGTGGATGCCGCGGATCTGGCTGGCGTCCTTGAGCTGACGGGCGGCCTGGCGTGCCTTGCCCAAGGCCGGCAGCAGGATGCCGATGAGCAGCGCGATGATCGCAATGACCACCAGCAGCTCGATGAGCGTAAATCCTCGATGCTTTCTCATGATTCGATTCTCCGAACTTTGGGCCCTGTGCGATCGGCACAGCGGCCCGATGCCTGTCGGGCGGGTTCATGACATCATGAACCGCCCTGATCCTTCACTGGAGCCTGAAAGTGGACCGGCTCCCGCGTCCGTACCCCCGTAGCGCCCGGGGGCGGGCCGGATTGTCGGAGAGGATCAGGCAGCGGTCGGAGGGGCATCAAATGAGCGGCGACGCCGCGTCATCAGAACAGGGTGATTCACATGGACCACCGACCGGAGCATTTTCCTCGCCAGAGGCATGCCTCTGTCACGCGTGAGATCATACCTTCTCAGAAGTCGATGCGCCTGTCAAGTTGGCGCGGTTGCGGAAATTCTCGGTCGAAGAAGGAAATCTGACCAATGCACGAACATAATCCGTCCGCCTCGCCCGAAGCCCGCCTGGCCTCCCTCGGCCTGACCCTCCCCCCGCCTCCCAAGCCCCTGGCGCTCTACCGCCCGGTGGTCGTCAGCGGCGTACTGGCCTGGGTCAGCGGGCAGGTGCCGCTGGAGGACGGGCACCCGATCGCGGTCGGCCGCGTGCCCGACCATGTGACCGAGGATGTCGCCAGAGATTGCGCCAGGCGGTGCGCCCTGTCGGCTCTGGCGGCGCTGCGTGAGGAGCTCGGCTCGCTCGACCGTGTCGCCCGCGTGGTGAAGCTGGGGGTTTTCGTGGCCTCCCACCCCGAGTACGGCGGGCAGCCGGGTATCGCCAACGAGGCCAGCCGAGTGATGGTCGATGTCTTCGGCGAGGAGGCCGGTCGGCACGCGCGTGCCGCGGTGGGCGTCGCCTCTCTGCCCCTTCGGGTGCCGGTGGAGGTCGAGGGCGTCTTCGAGCTGCACCCGGCGTGAGGGGTGGAGTCGCCTGGCTCCATGACAGAAAAACACTGGGTTGATTGCGTGCCACCGACCTCCATCGGAGGTCGGTGCGTTGGATCAATGGCACGCACGGTCCGGGACGCTCCGAGCGGAGCACCGACCTCTGGCAGAGGTCGGTGGCGCGGAGGGTCTGTGACAGGAAAACACTGGCGGGCGAGCCGCCAGCGGCACAGGTCTGCTGCGTGTGTTTCGGCGTCGGGCGGTCAGCACCCAGCGGCGAAGGCGGAGAGGAAGGCGAAGAAGTCGTCGGCGTCGATCACGCCGTCGTTGTTGAAGTCGGCGCGCATGTCGCCGTCGGCGAAGAGCTGCAGGAACAGAAAGAAGTCGTCTGCGTCGACGACGCCGTCGCCGTTGAGGTCCGGCGGGCAGGCGGGGCCGCCCGGTACTTCGATGGTGAGGACGGCGGTGTTGGCGGCCTCGGAGAGGATGTTGGGGAAGTTGGGCTCGGTTGTGGGGTTGACCCAGAGCCCGGCCCACGAGCCGCCGTCGTCGAGGATGTCCTGGATCTGCGAGGTGACGACGAACTCGAACTCGAAGAAGGTGTCGATCGGGGGCTGGTACTGGCCTGTCCCGACGATTGTCGCGCCGGGGTCGAAGTCGTCGAGGGTGGCCTGTCCGTCGCCTGCGTAGATGCCGAACTCGAACGCCCGAACGCCGACATCGAAGGCGTTGTTGACGCTGACTCGCCCGCGGATGGTCGCGGAGAGGACGGTCTGGCCGGCGAACTGGGAGATGTCGAACTCCTGGATCGCGCGGTCCTCGTCCTGCACGCGCTGGCGGATCAGGCCGGAGAAACTCGCGGGGCTGATGGCGATGATGTCGCCGACGCCGTTCTTGTTGGTGTCGCGGATCGAGGCGGCGACATTCGGGGGCGTCAGATCGACCGGCTGGGCTGAGACGACGCCGCTTGATGCAAGAACGCAAAGGCAGGTGGTCAAACGGAACATCGGAAACTCCTCGTGGCGATCGTCGCGTGCTATGGAGAAACAGATCCCCACCCAGGCGCGACGGACCTCGTCAGCCTAGCGAACCAACACGCATCGCACAATGGGATCTCGGAGATCGCCCATTCAACAAGTCCGCCCCGCCATGGCTCGGCGCCATGCGACGGCCTTTGTAGGGTTCGGCTCGGCGGCGCCTCGCCTCACCCGCGGCGAAGATCCGGCGCTCCTTCGGAGCTCGTGGGTCTGTGACAGAAAGACACTGGGTTGATCGCGTGACACGGTGGGTTCCATGACAGTAACACACTGGCGGGCGAGCCGCCAGTGCCACAGGACGAATGACACAGGTGTTCAGCACCCGTCCGCGAACGCCTGCAGGAATGCGAAGAAGTCGTTGGCGTCCACGACGCCGCTGAAGAACCAGTCCGCTCGCGGGTGGCTTTCGGCGAAGTACGCGAGATATGCGAAGAAGTCGTCGGCGTCGACCACCCCGTCGCGGTTGATGTCGGCCCGGCAGTCCCACGGCTCCGAATCGATGACGAGCACGGCGACGCCGGTGTCGTTCGAGAGAATGTTGGAGAAGTTCGGCTCGGTGGTCGAGTTGACCCAAAGCCCGACCCACATCGCTTTGCGATCGATGACCTCCTGAACCTCCGCGGTGACATCGAACTCGAACTCAAGGAATGTGTCGTTGGGCGGGTGGTACTGCCCCGTTCCGACGATCATCAGGTGGTCGGGATCGAACTTGAGCTGCAACGCGGTCGGGAACGACTCCCCGTGGCCGGGGTAGATCCCGAACTCAAACTCGCGGACGCCGACATCGAACGCGTCGCTCACGCTGATGCGCCCGCGGATCGTCGCCGAATGAACGAGATGCTCGAAGTGGTCGAAAAGCTCGAACTCCTGCACCGCCCGGTCCTCGTCCTGGACCCGCTGGCGGATCAGGCCGGAGAACGGCTCGGGCGCCACGGTCACCTGGTCGCCGACGCCGTTCTTGTCGGTGTCGCGGATCGAGGCAGCGATCGACGGCGGGGTGAACTCAACGGGCTGAGCGGCGGCGGGTCCGGGGAACAGACCGACTGATAGACAGCAGAAAACCGGCGTGCTGCGCATAGCGACCTCCTCGTGCAATGTCTCGTGGAGCCGGGTCCGGCCTGCGGGCCGCTCGCGCCGGCCCTTCATTCGAGACTAACACGGGCGGATTTCGGTGGCAACGCTGAATCGAGAGATTTCGGGGAAAACCCCGCGGCTTCAGCCGAACGCCTTCTTGTAGTCGGCGAGGAACTTCTCCAGCCCGCTGTCGGTCAGCGGGTGGGCGAGGAGCTGGCGGATGACGCTGAAGGGGAGCGTCGCGACATCGGCGCCCGCGAGCGCGCAGTCGACCATGTGCTTGGGGTGGCGGATCGAGGCGGCGAGGATCTTGGTGGTGAAGCCGTAGTTGTCGTAGATCTGGCGGATCTGGTGGATCAGGTCCATGCCGTCGTGGGAGATGTCGTCGAGGCGCCCGATGAAGGGGCTGACGAGGTAGGCGCCGGCCTTGGCGACAAGCATGGCCTGCATGGGCTGGAAGCAGAGGGTCATGTTCGTGCGCGTGCCCTCGTCCGAGAGCGTCTTGCACGCCTTGAGCCCCGCGGGGGTGATCGGGAGCTTGACGACGATGTTCGAGGCGAGCATTGCGGCCTCGCGGCCTTCCTTGAGCATGCCGTCGTAGTCGGTCGCGATGACCTCCGCGGAGACGGGGCCCCGGACAACCTCGCAGATCTCGGCGAGGCGCTTGTGGTAATCGACGCCCTCCTTGGCGATGAGGGAGGGGTTGGTGGTGACGCCGTCGAGCACGCCGAGATCGTGGGCCTCCCTGATCTCGTCGATGTTGGCGGTGTCGATGTACAGCTCCATCGGGCGTCTCCGTGGTTGCGGCCGGGCGTGACGCCGGCGTGTGGGGGTTGTCGTTGTGGGCCTTGAGGGCCGCCGCCTATTTATCCTTCTTGGCGGATTCCGTCTTGGCCGATTCTTTCTTGGCGGACTTCTTCTTCGCCTTGGCGGAGTCCTTCTTCTCAGATTTCTGCTGGTCGGAGTCCTTCTCGCCGGAGTCCTTCTGATCGGAACCCTTCTTGCCGGAGTCTTTCTTGCCGGAGTCCTTCTCGCGGATCTCATCGAGCTTGGGCTTGAGCTTACGCCGCATGATCTTGCCCGTCGGGTTTCGGGGCAGTTCATCGACGGCGTGGATCTCCCTGGGCACCTTGTAGCCGGCGAGGCGTTCGCGGCAGAAGGACCGGAGGGCCGAGGCGTCCAGCTCGGCGTCCTCTTCGAGCTCGACGAAGGCGACGGGCACCTCGCCCCGCGAGCCGTCGTCGACGCCGATCACGCCCGAGGCCTTGACGCTCTCGTGCTTGTTGAGGACCTCCTCGATCTCGCGGGGGAAGACATTCTCGCCCCCGACGATCAGCATCTCCTTGTGGCGCCCGGTGATCGAGAGGTAGCCCTCCGCGTCGACACGGCCGATGTCCCCGGTGCGGAACCAGCCCTGATCGTCGAAGGTTTCGTCGGTCTCTTCGGGCATGTTGTGGTAGCCGACGAAGATGTTGGGCCCTTTGAGGCGGATCTCGCCGTCGCGGCCGGGCGGCTGTTCCGCGTTCGACTCGATGTCGATGATGCGCTGGCGCACGCCGGGCAGGGGCTTGCCGACGGTGCCCTGCTTGGCTGCGCCGGGGTGGTTGACATGCGTGACCGGGGAGGTTTCGGTGAGCCCGTAGCCCTCGAAGATCGGCTTGCCGTAACGCTCCTCGAACTTGTCGGCGACGGCTCTGGGCAACGGCTCGCCCCCGGAGATGAGCGCCCTGAAGCTCTTGAAGTCTTCGGGCCCCGCGTCTTTGACCGAGAGCAGCGCATTGTACATCGACGGAATGCCGACAAAGACGGTCGGCCTGTGCTCGCGGAACGCCGCGACGATCTTGTGGGGCACGAAGCGCGGCGCGAAGACGACGCGGATGCCGAGGCTCATGGGCATGAGCGTCAGGCAGGTGAAGCCGAAGGAGTGGAACTGGGGCAGCACGCCGAACATGCAGTCGTTCTTGTCGAGGTCGATGCCTTCGCGGACCTGGTTGATGTTGGCGTTGATGTTGGCGTGGGTGAGCTTCACGCCCTTGGGCAGCCCGCTGGTGCCGCTGGTGTAGAGGAAGGCGGCGACCTCGTCGTCCTCGGCCCTCTTGGGCCAGCGGGGCTCGGGGAAGCTCTTGAAATCGATGTCTTCGAGGAAGGCGATGGTCTTGGCCTCGGGCGTGTAGCCCATGAAGTCGATCATCGGGCGGGCGGTGAGGATGATGTCCGTGCCGCAGTCGCCGATGACATGCTTCAGCTCGTCGCGCGAGAGCAGGAAGTTCAGGGGGACGACCGTCCGCCCGAGCATCCAGGCCGCCAGCGCGCAGATCGGGAACGCCCCGCTGGAGGGGAACATCGTCGCGACGGTCGGGGTCGAGGACCGCTTCTCGATCAGCGAGGCGACATGCATCGCCGCGACGAGCACCTCGGCGCCCTTGTACGAACGCCGGTCGTCGGTCGCGACCACGCGGGTCGGCGACGCCAGCAGCCTCTTGATGATCGGCCAATGCACACTCACGCGGGTTCACCTCGCCTTGGGCGGCTTGAGGGAGGAATCGGTCGGACCCTGTAATCTATCGCCCCAGACCGCCTCCCGCAGGCCCGCCGACGACGATTCTCACGAACACGCCCCGACCCGCGCCGATGCGGCATGAACCCCCCGCCCCCGCACGCGTAAACTCTGGTAACCGGCAGACGCTCGCGGACCCCTCGCCTCCGTCCGCAACGACGCAGGCAGCCGCCACGGGAGCAGACCATGACCCCCCAACGCCCGATCCTCTCCGCAGTCTGCGGCGTCGTCTGCCTGCTTGCTGTTCCAGCCTTCGCGACGCCCGCAGAAGGCCGGGCCGGGCCCGAGCGGGCCGCCGATGCGTCGAGCCAAGCCAAGCCCGCCAAGCCCTCCGGCGCGATCATGCCCGCCTGGATGACGCAGGAGGTCCACAACACGCCCGAGCGTGAGAAGGCGATCTACCGGCGCGAACGCCTCGGCCACGACGAGCTGGAACGCGAGATGCGCCGGATGCGGTTCGAGTTCTTCCGCACCGGCACGCCCCCGGCTGTGCGCGAGGTGGGCATCAGCCGCGCCCGCAGGATGGCCGACCCGGAGAACTACCCGGTGTGGGAGAAGGTGTTCGGCCGGGACCGCTTGGAAGTTCGGCGGATCGTGCTGGACGAACTCGCGTCGATGGAGGGCCAGGAGGCCGACGCCGTGCTCGCGTGGGCGGCGCTGCGCGACCGGGACGAGCGGTACCGCGCCATCGCCGAATCGCTGCTGGAACGGCGGCTCGCGAGCCGGAACGAGACACCGGTCGCGATTATTGACCTGCTCGGGCGCGACCTGCTCTCCAGCCGCGATGAAAGCCGGATCTCGCGTGCCGCGGCCCTCGCCGACAGCCTGAACATCGCGGGCCTGATCCCCCACCTCATCGCGGCGCAGGTCAGCGGGCAGAGCGCCGGGGGCGAGGCGCAGGAACGCGGCGCGCTGGCGTGGATCCTGATCGGGCGCCAGCGGGCGTTCATCAGCGACCTGACACCTGTCGTCGCCGACGCGACCGTCGCTTTCGACCCGACGCTGAGCGTGATCACCGACGGGGTGATGATCCGCGTCTTCGACGCGCATGTCTTTACCTACCGCACGGAGGTCCACCGCTCGCTCACGGGCCTCTCCTCGCGCCTCTGGGGCAAGAGCACCTCACGCCTCGGCTACAACCAGCAAGCCTGGGCCGACTGGTACCTCGACGAGTTCCTCCCCGCGATGGACGCCAAGGCGGAGAAGCAGGGCGGCTGAACGCCGCTTCTCTGCCCCGAAGGGGCGGTGGGTTGTAGCCAAGGGTGGAGCGAAGGCCGACGCAACGCGTCGGACCGAGCGCAACCCGTGGAAACTCGACGAGGGCAGAGTCGCCCTGAAGGGGCGAAGGAAGTCTTTCAAAGGACTCCGAAGAACATCGCTCTCCGGACGCTCGGCAACCCTCACCGTGTTGCGATCACCGACGCGATCGCCGTAGTGCCCGTGTGGCTCAGCGACAGGATCCACTCGCGCAAACCGGCCTTCTCGGCCATCGTCTTTGCTTCGTTGTGCAGGGCGATCACCGGGCGACCCGTCCCATCTCGGGTGACCTCGATATCTGTCCACGCGACGCCGCCGGTCCAGCCCGTGCCCAGCGCCTTCATCACCGCCTCCTTGGCGGCGAACCTCGCGGCGTAACGCTCGGCCCTGAGCTTCCCACCGCTCTGGCAGTACGCCCGTTCGCCCTCGGTGAAGCATCGTTCGGCGAAGCGGTCGCCGGTCTTGGCGAGCATCCGCTCGATCCGGGAGACCTCGACGAGATCGACGCCGTGGGCGAGGGGCATAGCCTCACGCGTCCGAAGACGCGGGCTTCTTCGCGTCCGGTTTGGGCGTTTTCTTGTCGGCGGGCTTCTTCTCCGCGGGGGTGTTCGGCGACTTGGAGTCCGGGGCGGCGTCGCCCTTGGACCCGTTCTCAGAACCCTTCTTCTCCGCCTCGGCGCCCTTCTTGTACGACTCGGAGCGGTAGTCGGTCTCGTAGAAGCCCGAGCCCTTGAACATCACCGCGGCGCCCGTGCCGATCAGACGCTGTAGCGTCAGCTTCTTGCACTGCGGGCACTTCTTCTTCTTCGGCTCGCTCATCGACTGGAAGAGCTCGAATTCGTGCCCGCAGTCGTTGCACCTGTAGTCGTAGGTGGGCATCACGCATTCCCTTCATCATCAGAGGCCGGCGACACCACCACCTTCGCCGGGCGGATCACACGCTCGCCCAGCGCAAAGCCCACCTGCACCGCCGAAACGATCCGCCCCGGCCCCACGCCCTCGAGGGCGTGCTGCGCGATCGCCTCGTGACGCGTCGGGTCGAACTCGTCGCCCGCCTGCGGCGAGATCTCCGAAACCCCGTGCTGCGTGATGGCCCGCACCAGTTCCTCGCGGATCGCCCGCATCCCCTGCACCAGCGTCTCCGGGTTCGCCTTTGAGAGATCCTGCGAAAGAGCCATGTCGAAATGGTCCAACGCGGTGATCACATCCCGCGCCACGCTCGTGACGCCCTGGCGGCGCTGGTCGATCGCGTTCTCCTTTGCGCGGCGCGTTTCGTTCTTGGCGTCAGAGACATGGCGCAGCAACTGCTCGTGGCGCTCCTCGGCTTCCTCCAGACGCTCCTGCAGGGTCTGGTACGCCTCGAGCAACTGGGCGACCTCGTCGGGGTCGTCCAGACGCTCGGGGTCAAACGACGGCTCTTGGCGCCGTTCCGCCCGCGGCTCGTACCCGGTCTCTTCCGGCCCGTTGTGCTGTTCGCTGTTCATGGCCTCGGCTCTCACCTTCGGGGCGCATCAGCCGCCCAGGAAATTCTTCAACCGGTCGAAGAACCCGTGGCTCTCGGGCAGGACCTTCGCGTCCTCGGTTTCGGCAAACTCGCGCAGCAGCTTCTCCTGCTTGGAGCTCAGCTTGCGCGGGATCTCGATCTTCACGCCCACGATCAGGTCGCCCTTGCGTCCCGACCGCAGGTTCGGCAGCCCCTTGCCCGAGATCCTGAAGATCGCGCCGTGCTGCGTGCCCTTGGGGATCCTCAGATCCGCCTTGCCGTCCAGCGAGGGCACCTCAACCTCCGCCCCGAGCGTCGCCTGGCTGAAGCCGATCGGCAGCTCCAGCACCAGGTTGTCCCCGTCGCGGTGGAAGAACTCGTGTTCCTTCACCCGCACGACGACATGCAGCGAGCCCCGCACGCCCTCGCCGCTCGGCGACACCTCCGCCGGCGGCGGTTCGCCCTCGCCCTGGATCCGCACCGCCTGCCCCTCGTGGATCCCCGGCGGGATCTTGACCGACAGCGTCCGGGCCTTGGGCACCCTCCCGCCCCCGCGGCAGTCAGCGCACTTGTCACGCACCACGCTCCCGCGTCCCCGACACGCCGGGCAGGTCGTCACCATCCGGAACATCCCGCCCAGCCCCGCCTGCTGCACCTTCCCGTGCCCGGCGCAGGTCTGACAAGTCTCGGGCTTCGAGCCGGGCTTGGCCCCCGACCCGGCGCAGGTCTCGCAGACATCCATCCGCGTGAACTCGACATCGCGTTCGGTGCCCGAAGCGACCTCCGCGAGCGTCAGCGAGACCTCGGTTTCGAGGTCGAAGCCCCTCGGCACGCCCCCGCGCGTTCGGCCCCCGCCGCCGGCCATCCCGCCCCCGAAGATGTCCTGGAACATCGAGAAGATGTCCGAGACATCCATGCGGGAGAAGTCGTGCGTCGCAGCGCCCGCCCCGCGCACGCCCTCGTGCCCGAACTGGTCGTACCGCTGGCGCTTCTGCGGGTCGCCGAGGACCTCGTACGCCTCGGCGGCTTCCTTGAACTTCGTCTCCGCCTCGGTGTCGCCCGGGTTTCGGTCCGGGTGGTGCTTCATCGCCAGGCGCCGGTACGCCCGCTTGATCTCTTCGGTGTCGGCGCTCCGCTCAACGCCGAGGATCTCGTAGTAGTCGCGGGTGGTCGGCATCGTGCCTCCGGGCAGCGAGTCAGATCGTGAAACGGGCTCCGGGCCTTTCGGCCCGAAGCCCCTGTTGGTTCCTCAGGCGACCGCGGAGGGATCAGACGATCGCGTTCGCTTCCGCGTCGGCGTCGTCCTTCAGGTCCGTCAGCATCACATCGGTCGTGAGCATCAGGCCCGCGACGCTCGCCGCGTTGATCAGCGCAGTCTTGGGCACCAGCGCCGCGTCGATGATCCCCGCCTTGACCAGGTCCTCGTACTTGCCGGTCGCGGCGTTGAACCCGAAGCCGCCCTTGCCCTCCTTGACCTTCTCGACGACCAGGTCGCCGTCGAAGCCGGCGTTGATCGCGATCTGGCGCGCCGGGTACTCGATCGCCGCGGCCACGATGTCGTAGCCGAGCTTCTCGTCGCCCTTGGCCTTCTTGCGCGCGTCGAGGATCGCCTGCTGCACGCGGAGCAGGGCGACCCCGCCGCCGGGGACATACCCGTCCTTGGCCGCCGCACGCGTCGCGTGCAGGGCGTCGTCGACGAGGTCCTTGCGCTCCTTCTGGGCGGTCTCGGTCGCGCCGCCGACATGGACGATCGCGACGCCGCCGGTCAGTTTGGCGTAGCGCTCCATCAGCTTCTCGCGGTCGTACTCGCTGGTGGACTTGTCGTGCTGGGCCTTGATCTGCTCGGCCCGCGCCTCGATGTCCTTCTTCTTGCCCGCGCCCTGGACGATCGTCGTGTCGTCCTTGGTGATGGTGATCTTCTTGGCACGCCCCAGTTCGCCCAGCTCGATCGATTCGAGCGACCGCCCGATGTCCTCAGAGAAGTAGGTCCCCGAGGTCAGCACCCCGATATCGCCGAGCATCGCCTTGCGACGGTCGCCGAAGCCCGGCGCCTTGACGGCGCAGACCTTCAGGACGCCCCGCAGGCGGTTGACGACCAGGGCCGCCAGCGCCTCGTTCTCGACCTCCTCGGCGATGATCAGCAGGGGCTTGCCCGCCGTGGCGATCTTGTTGAGCAGGGGCAGCAGGTCGGGCAGGTTGGCGATCTTCTTCTCGTAGATCAGCACATACGCGTCTTCGAGCACGCACTCGGCGTTC
>SLFH01000076.1 GCA_007124345.1 Phycisphaerales bacterium
ACCGGCCCGACCTCGCCCTCCTCCAGCGAAAACGCCACTGCCTCAAACTCCTCCATCATCTCGCCACGGGCGAACACGCCCAGGTCGATCGGATCGCTCATCTGCTCTCGCGTCGTATTGTCGGCCTGCTCCCACTCGGTCCACTTGGCGGAATACCGCCGGGCGACCTCGTGAAAATCCTCACCCCGCAGCAGTTCCTGCCGCGCCTGGCGCATTTTTTCGTAAGCCTCCGGCCGCTCCTCGCCACGGCGCGGCGATTGGAGGATGTGCCATGCCCGCACCTGTTCCTTGCTCTTGAACTGGTCGATGTGCTGCTCGTAAAAGGCGTGCAGCGTCGGCTCATCGGGCTCGGGCAGGGGCTGAGCCGCCTGATCCATCAGCTTCTGCATGCGCAGGTTGAGGTCGATTTCGGGCCGCAGGCGGGGTTCGTCGTCCGGGCCGATCGCCATCATCGCGTGAAACTGCGTCTCCCCGCCGTGCTGCTGCTTGAGGTTCTCAAGCTCGCGGTCGATTTCCGCATCGGTGGACGGCTCGATCTGGCGCAGGGCCTCCTGTGCCAGCAGGACGCGCGCGATGACGTTGTCGCGCGCATAGCCGCGAAACTCCTCATCACGCTCGCAGCACTGGACGTTCGAGAGCGATTCGTAATAGCTCTTGATGTTGCCGAATTCCTGGTCCAGCCAGCTCGGGTCCACCGGTTCGCCGTTCACCATCAGTGTCATCATGCGGCCTCGTGGTGTGGGAAATGCATACCCAACGGTACACCTGCAGACGCGACGGCTCAAACTTCCCGGTGCGCAGCATGCGAGGGGGGCAATGGCGCTCCCTTGGCACTTGCACGATTCGGGCCCTTTGGGATGATGTCTCGTGCGGCGTTTTGCCCCTGGCTGTTCACATTGCTGGAGATCAACGATGAGGTACTGTTTCGCTCTGCTGTTCGTGGTGGGGTTTGCTTGCACGGCGGTAGCTGATCTACCCGACGCGCCCGATACCCTCCCCGGCACGCAGCCGCTGGACTGGCCGGAACAGGAGCAGGTCGAGGTCGGCCATCGACTCATGGACAGCGCCCACCGCTTCGTCGAAGGGCAGATCGAACTTGCCCGCGAGCGGCGCACCCGCCACTGGGATCGCGACACGAGCAGCACCGAGGCGTACGAGCGGTCGATCCAACCCAACCGCGAGCGTTTCGCGTTCATCATCGGCGTGACCGACGAGCGCGAGCCGGTCGCGATGGAGCGGTTCGGTGATGCGCGCAGCCCGGCCCTGGTCGCCGAGCATGCGGACTATCGCGTGTATCAGGTGCGATGGAAGGTGTTGCATGGCGTATGGGGCGAGGGGCTGCTGGTGGAGCCGCGCGGCACGGCGGCGGGGCATGCGGTGGTCGTGCCCGATGCCGACCAGACGCCCGAGCAGGTGATGGGCCTTGCCGGCGGGCTGGATGACGCCTCGCAAACGGCACGGCGGCTGGCCGAGGAGGGCTTCGCAGTCGTCGTCCCGCAGACGATCAATCGTCAGTCGGTGGACCCCTCCACGCTGGACATTGCCGCAGGCCGAGGCGGCGGGCTCAGGCAGCAGACGCATCGCGAATGGATCTATCGGCAGGCGTTCCACATGGGCCGGCACGTGATCGGCTACGAAGTGCAGACCGTGCGGGCGGCGGTGGACTGGCTCACGCAGCAGGGGGCAGAGCGCGTGGGCGTGGCGGGCCATGGCGAGGGCGGCCTGGTGGCTTTTTACGCCGCCGCGGTCGATCCCGCGATCGATGCGGCGCTGGTCAGCGGTTATTTCGATTCACGCGAGCAGACCTGGCAAGAGCCTGTCTACCGCAACGTGTGGGGGCTGGTCGATCAATT
Source organism: Phycisphaerales bacterium (assembly GCA_007124345.1). GTDB lineage: Bacteria > Planctomycetota > Phycisphaerae > Phycisphaerales > UBA1924 > SLFH01. The sequence goes on from SLFH01000076.1 coordinate 1,854, forward strand.
CGGCGATGCGGAACTGGCCACGCTGATCGCGCCGCGCGGGCTTGTCGTCGAATACAGCGACTACCCCGAAGTCAGCGGTCACAAGGGCGACCTCGAACAGCCGCCCTTCGCTCGCGTGGCGGCGGAGTTTGAGCGCATCGACGCGTTGATCGGCTCCGGCCTGGGCAGCCGGATGCTGATCCATGGCCCCGACGGCGCGCCGGTCGGGCCTGGCTCGACCGAGGCGCTGGCAGCCTTCGCCACCATGCTCGGCGCGGATGATCTGGACTTCGCCGCGACGGCCGCGCCGGTGCGACCGCTGGTGGATCGGCGTGCGCGGTTCGATCCTGCCCAGCGGCACCTGCGGCAGGTGCATCAGATGCAGGAGCACGTACAGCGGCTTGTGCGGCGGGCGGACTATGTGCGGGAGCAGTTTTTTCTCGGTCGGGCCATGCCCGAACTGCTCGCACGCGACTGGTCGGCCGTGCCGGATCAGCCGACGCTCGACCCCGAGCCGTTCATCGAGGGGGCCAAATGGCACCGCGATTACTTCCGCAACGAGCTGATCGGGCAGTTTGACGAGACCCTGCTGCCGCCCAACGCGCGCACGCGCAAGACGTACCACACCGAGCACTGGGCGGGTTATGAGGTTGTGCTGGATGTGTTTGATGAGCTGTTCACGTGGGGCGTGTTGCTGGTGCCGCACGACATCGAGCCGGGCGAGCGGCGGCCTGTCGTCGTGGCCCAGCACGGGCGACACCGCCTGCCGGAGATCGTGATCGACGCGGGCCTGCCGGCGTACAGCAATTTCGCCGCCCAACTCGCCGAGCGCGGTTTCGTCGTCTTCGCACCGCACAACCTGTTCTGGGGCGAGGAGCCGTTCCGCTGGCTGGATCGCAAGGCCAACACGCTCGGCCGCTCGCTCTACTCCATCCTCATCCATCAGCACGATCAGCTTTTGCAATGGATGCAGTCGCTGGATTTTGTCGATGGCGAGCGGATCGCGCTGTACGGCTTGAGCTTCGGCGGGCAGACGGCGCAGCGCATCCCCGCGGCACTGGAGGATTACAGCGTCGCGATCACCTCGGGCATCTTCAACCAGTGGACGCGAAAGATCGCTTCGACGGAAAGCGGGCCTAGCTTCGTGTACTCCATCGAATGGGAAGCGCCGCACTTCAACATGGGCCATACGTTCGATCATGCGGAAATGGCGTACCTGGTATTCCCCCGGCCGTACATGGTGGAGCGGGGCCATCACGATCGCGTCGGCTACGACCACTGGGTGGGGTATGAGTATGCGAAGGTGCGGCGCCTGTATGCGCTGCTGGGCATGCCCGAGCGCACGACGATCCAGTATTTTCACGGCGGGCACGCCATCCGAGGCGACCAGACGTTCGACTTTTTGCACAAACACCTGAACTGGCCCGCGCCGTAACGCCGCGGCGCAGCAGCGAAGGTTATCGGAAGCAAAAGCCGCCGGCGAG
>SLFH01000259.1 GCA_007124345.1 Phycisphaerales bacterium
CGAGATCGACCTCGCCTCCAAGACCGCCCGCTTCGCCGACGGCACAGAAGAGAAGTACGACCTCCTGCTCTCGGCGATGCCCGTCGACCGCCTCTGCAACGACATCTTGAAAGACCAGGCGCCCGCGCACATCCGCGAGACGGCCGCACGCCTGCTGCACTCGGGCGGGTACATGGTCGGCGTGGGCATCAAGCGTCCCTGCCCGAGCACCAAGAGCTGGATGTACTTCCCCGAAGACAACTGCCCCTTCTACCGCGTCACCTACCTCAGCAACTACTCGCCCAACATGACCCCCGACAAAGAGAAGTACTACTCGCTCCTCTGCGAGACCAGCTGCTCCGACCACAAGCCCGTCGACGAGGCGAAGGTCATCGAGGACACCATCACAGGCCTGGAAAACGCCGGCCTGCTCGAACCGGGCGAGCGCGACGACATCGTCACCACCTGGTGCTACCACGCCGATTACAGCTACCCGACGCCCAGCGTCGACCGCGACGAGATCCTCGCCGAGGTCATCCCGTGGCTGGAGCAGCACGGGATCTACAGCCGCGGGCGCTTCGGTATGTGGAAGTACGAGGTCTCCAACACCGACCACACGCTCATGCAGGGCGTCGAGCTGGTCAACCGCTGGCTCAAGGGCGAGCCCGAGACCACCATCGGCATCGTCTACCAGTCCACCGAGGACGGGCGCAAGGCCGCAACCCACGAGCGATCATCGGTCGCGGGCTCGGGCGAGAAGCGCCTCAAGCCCGTTGTCGTGTCTGGCTCTGGTGAGGCCGCTGGCGCCAGGCGGTCGCCCAAGACCGACTGACCCCCAACGCAGGAGCCGCCGCCATGCCACGCCCACAACCGCGCCCGCTTGTCCGCCTCTTCGCCGGCGCCCTGCTCCTCGCGGCACCCGCCATCGCCCTCAACGGCTGCGCCTCGGACCAACCAAAGCTGGGCAACGGCCGGCCCGCCCCATCGCAAAACCCCGAAAGACTCGCCGGCTGGATGACCGGCTCGTTCTCCAACGAGGCCCAGGCGGCAGTCGCCCCCGACCGCTTCGCACAGGTCCAGATGCACATCGTCCGGATCTGGCCCGATCGCGACGATGGCGTCTGGATGTACATCGAACAGGCGCTCGCCGCAGAGCCCCAGAGCCCCTACCGCCAGCGGATCTACCGCCTGACGCCGGCCGAGGAAGGCGTCTTCGAGCTGGACACCTTCCAGCTCCCCGAGCGGGCCCGCTTCGTCGGCGCCTGGCGGAGAGACGAGCCCCTGGCCGACCTCGATCCCGAGCGTGTCGACCGGCTCGACGGGTGCACCGTCGTGATCCACGCCGACGGGGCGGACTCCTTCCGGGGCTCGACGATCGGCCGGGGCTGTCCCAGCCAGTTATCGGGCGCCAGCTACGCCACCAGCCACATCCGAGTTTCCCCGAACCGCATCGAGTCCTGGGACCGCGGCTTCAACGCCCGGGGCGAACAGGTCTGGGGTGCCGTCGACAGCGGGTACATCTTCGACCGCGTCGATTGAGCCGCCAGGCCCATTCCGGACGCCTTCGGTGACAACCTGGGGAAACTTTGTCGTTTGCGGACGATGGCTCGGCGAGCGCGGTTCTGCGGGTTGTCCGGATTTCTCGGATCTTCCCGGCGACTCGCTGGTGATCCGCCGAAACCGGTGCACACTTGGGGAAAGCGCGGCGGCGTGGGGCCCGCTGAGTGGTGTTTGCCCTGATCGGCCCTTGGGCCTGATGGGCCCTGTTGGCCTGATGGAAGGTGTGGTCCTTTAGGACAATGCCGCAGTTGTGGCTTCTGACTCACGATGAGCGCGATCCCCCGCCAAACAGAACCGCCCGTGCTCACAGAGGTCTGGCAGCCCGAGGTGCTGCAGATCCTCGATGAAGAGCACCTGGTCGCTTGGTCGAGTTCGCCCGAGCAGCGCGTCCGGTTCGCCTCGGCTCTGACCAACTTCATCGACGGCCTCCACGACGCGGAGGTCTTCGTGCTCCACGGGCGCTTCATGCTCGACATCGATTCGTTCTGCCACCAGCTCGAACGATTGATCCCGGGCGAGCGACTGGAGCGACGCATCGACGGACCTCACGGGATCGTCTCGATGCTCCGCGGGCGCCCCGTCTTCCCCGGCAGGCCCGCCAGCCGCTACCGCTTCTTCATCTGGCACGACGCCGACGCGATGCTCAACGAGAACCCGAGGCTCTTTGGGCGCCTGGTCGACGCGATGCTCGGCGTCGCGGCCGAATCGGAATTCGTCGATGACGATCTGCTGCTGCTCCAGCGCGCGGTCTTCGTCGGCGGCCCCTCGCTGGAACGCTACGCCCGCGAGCCCGCGAGCCAGTTCCGCTCCTGGTTCGACGACGGGCACGCCGAGCCATTCTGGAGGACGGTCACAGGCCAGCGGGCGCCCCTCGCCCGACCGCTGCGCATCGAATCGCTCGAATCCGACGCCGAACTCCAAGGGTGGAGCGTCGGCTGACGGGGACGAACAACACAGACCGCACCTCTGGCACGGGGGCCACGATCGTCCGCCCGTGAGGAGGGAGAAGCGGCGGGGCGGCCGAAAGGCTGCTCTGCCGGTTTCCTTTTGCAAAGGCTTCGATACACGCTGCCGTCTTGACTCCCGCCCTCCAACCCGCTTTCGTCGCTCGATGAGGATCATCGGCGGTGAATTCAAGCGGCGGCGGCTCCACACCCCCAAGGACGCGTCGACCACGCGCCCCATGCCCGATCTGGTCCGCCAGGCGGTCTTCAACCTCCTGCGCGGGCACTTCGAGGGCGAGGCGGTGCTCGACGCCTTCTCGGGCACCGGCGCGATCGGGCTGGAGGCCGTCAGCCGCGGCGCCGCCCGCGTCGTCCTGATCGAGAAAGACCGGCGCATCGCCAAACTCGTCGAGCAGAACATCGAGGAACTGGGCTGCGCCGACCGGGCGGAGCTGGTCGTCGGCGACGCGCTCGGCCCGGCCGCCCTGATGCGCTGCCCCGACCCGGTCCACATCATCTTTCTGGACCCCCCCTACCCCCTCGTGCGCGACCCGGAGGGGTGGGAGCGGTTTGTCCGCCAGTTCGAGCGGCTGATCGCCAAGCTCGACGACACGGGGTACGCCGTTTTAAGGACTCCGTGGCCCTTTTTCCAAGAGGCCCCCGCCCCGCCCCCGGAGCCGGAAGTCGACGAGAGCGTGGTTTACGATCTGGACCGAGACGGCCCGTTAGCCGACATCGCCGAAGGGTACATCGACATGACCGTAAGGGAGCGAGACTTGGCGCGTTGGCACCATGTCGATACAAGCCTTGGTTTCCAG
>SLFH01000168.1 GCA_007124345.1 Phycisphaerales bacterium
GGCTGTGGGGCAGGGGAGTGGGTCGGCTCAGCCGCCCTGGCGGCGCTCGCGCCGCTCTTCCAAACGCCGATCATCCTGGCGGCGCTGGTCGCTGCGGTCGGCGTCGCGGGGAGTGACCTGGTAGAAGCTGTAGACGGACTGGATGAACGTAGGGTTCTGCAGCTTGGCCTCGTCGTCGAGCTGCGGGGCTGTCTCGAAGCGGTTCTTGTTGATTGAGACCTTGAACTGCTTGTCCTCGGTGCGCTCTAGAGCTTCCCAAGGGATCATGTGGGTGTTGGAGCCGATGCCCATGACGCCGCCGGTGCGGAGCGTGACGAAGCCGATGCGCCCCGAGTTGCGGTCGATGACGAGGCGGCGGAACGATCCGAGTTCCTCGGCGTCGGCGCTGACGACCTTCATGCTGTCGATGTCCGTGGCCATGGCGTGGGTCGTGAAGCGGTAGCCCTCGGAGGCGGACCGATCCTGGTAGCGGTCGGTCTCCTGCTGCTGGCGGCCTTGGTCGGCGCCGCGGTCACGGCGGACCTGGTCGCGGTCGGTCTGCTGCCGGTCGCGCCGCTCGCGACCTTCTTCTGCGCCCCGGTCCCGAAGGTCTTGGGCGCGATCGGCGCCGAAGACCCGGTTCGTGCGATCGATCCAGCTCTCATGGCTGATGATCGTGTCCAGCATGTCCTTGTGGAAGCCCGGAGCGTTTTCCAGCTGCTCCTTGCTGGCGTTGAGGACGAAGCGCTCTTCCTGCTGATCCCAGGAAAAGAACTCCATGGGCACAGCGACCTGGTCGCGGTTGAAACCGAGTGTGCCGCCGAAGGCGAGCACGGCGTAGGGCGTCTCGCCCTTGCGCAGATCGATGACGAGATCGCCGATCTTGCCGAGTCGCTCGCCGCGACGATCGACCACGCTCTTGCCGATGATCTCGCCGGAGAGCACATGCATCGAGCGAGCCTGTGCCTGCCGGTCCTGTGCGTGCTGGCCAGTTTCCTGCTGCGTCTGCTGCTGCTGCTGACGCTGCTGGTCGCGGGTCGTCTGCTGTCCGAACGCCGCGCCGGCGAGGAGGACCGTGGTGAGGGGGATTGCTGCGATCAGTTTGGTGCGACTTTTCATGGGTGGTATCCGATTGTTGTTGCGGGCGTCGGCGGCACACGATGTGTGTGAACGCCGTTCCTGCCCTTGGTGATCCGTGGATCTTCGAACGCTGCAGCCCGGTTGCCGACGACGGCCTAGGAGGTAGCCGGGCGACGACGGACGAGGCCTGTGACGAGCGAGAGAATAAAGAGGATGACAAAGATAAAGAATAGAACCTGCGCGATACCCATCGCGGATCCAGCGATTCCGCCGAAACCGAGCACCGCAGCGATCAAAGCGACTACAAAGAAAACGACTGCCCAATAGAGCATGACTACAAATCCTTTCCCGATCGGAACAAGCCCGGTTTGACCCACGAGATCGAATCGGTCTGTTTCGGCGTTCTTCCGGCTCCTTCAGCGAACCTCAGCGGCTTTGCCCGCGCGATCTGCGCCCGGACCGAGTCTGCCGGCCCGCTACTCACAACTCTCGCGGGAAACGCCTTCGTGCCCGAGCGTGACGGCGGACGCGGCAGCGCCCTCAAGAAGCATCGCCGCACGGCTCAAGGCCCGTTCAGCACCCGGTCGCCGTGGGGTGACGTCGCCGCTAGGGCGCCTTATCCCCGCTGCCGAATCCGTCCTCTCCGTCACGCAGTTCTGCATTCCGTTCCGATCGTGTCTGAGTAGTGAACCATACGCCAGAGGCTACACGACATTCCCGCCATACGACTCCGGAGTTCACCTGAGCGATCGTGATGGAACTTCCGTATGCGTGACCCCGGCGTGTCGCGGGGATGCGGAGCGCAAGTGAAAGACGGCGACCGCTGCTTACGAAGCGGTCGCCGCGGGCCCCGAGAAGGGGCGTTGCCGGTCGCCATGATCGCGGCTTGGCGACCGGCAGGTGGGGACTCGGGCGGATCTGGTGGACTCAACGCCCGAGGTTGTGGGGCTCGTGTGCCCTCTGGCGGATCAGCCGCCCTGGCGACGCTCTTCGCGGTCGCGGCGCTGGTCACGGCGTTGATCGGCGTCGCGGCGCTGGTCGGGCCGGACCTGGTAGTAGCGGTAGACGGACTGGATGAAGGCGGCGTCGCGGAGCTGCTCTTCGTCTTGAAGTTTCGGCGCGTTTTCGAAGCGATCGCTTGAGATCGAGACGCGGAACTTCTTGTCCTCGGTGCGCTCCATCGCCTCCCAAGGGATGAGGTGCGTGTCAGCGCCGACCCCCAGCACGCCGCCCGAACGCAGCGTGGCGAAGGCGACATTGCCGGAGTTGCGGTCGATCACGAGCTTGTTGATCGAACCGATCTCCTCACCGTTGGAGCCGAGGAGCTTGATCTCGTCGATGTCCGAGCCCATCGCGAAGGGCTTGTGCTTGCCTTCTTCGTCCGCGGCGGAGCGATCGCGGTCCTGGTCGCGGCGCTGCTGGTCCTGCCGGCGCCGGTCCTGCTCGGCGTTGCGCCGCTCCCCGGCGTCACGCCGATCGCGGGCTTCGCGGTCCTCCTCCCGATCGATGCCGAAGACTTCAAGGGTGCGGTCGATCCAGCTCTCCTCGCCGATCTTGTCGAGGTCTTCGGAGTCGAACTCCGGGGCGGCCTCGAGCCGATCACGCGTGGTGTTGAGGACAAACCGCTCCTCGTTGTTGTCCCATGCGAAGGCTTGCATGGGCACGGCGACCTTGTCGCGGTTGAAGCCGAGCGTCCCGCCGAAGGCGAGGACGGCGTAGGGCACCCTGCCCTTGCGGAGGTCGACGACCAGGTCGTCGATCGAGCCGAGGCTCTCGCCGCGGGGATCGACGACATCCGTGCCGATGATGTTGTCTGACATGGTGTGCACGGCGATGGCCCTCTGGGCCCGCTCGTCGGCCTGCCGTTCACGCAACTGCTGCTGCTGGCGCTGGTCCTGCTGCTGGCGTTGCTGCTGCTGGGCGGCCGCGGTGCCGGCAAGGAGGACAACGGTCAGCGCGGTCGCGGGGAGCGCTGCGCGGCAGATGATCTTGCTGTTCGAGAGAGGATTCATGATTCGATCCCTTCCATGTGGTGGGCGCCCGTGGGCGCACGATCCTCGTGAGCGCGCGAGGCGCCCGGTGTTAACGATGTCGTTGACGGTCGGTTCCGCTCGCGTGCGGACTACGGCGCGGGCCTGCCCCGTCTGGCGAGGCCCGCGATCAATGAGAGAATGAAAAGCACGATGAAGATGAAAAAGAGGATCTGGGCGATGCCGGTGGCCGCGGCTGCGATA
>SLFH01000082.1 GCA_007124345.1 Phycisphaerales bacterium
GCGGGCGGGCGCGCCGGGTCCGATCATCGTCCGCGCCGACGCACACAGGGAAGGGATCCTTTGGCCGGAACAGCTTTGATCGAGGTCGTCTGCAAGGACGGAACAGCCCGGGCCCGAGGCGACCTTCGAGCCGAGTTCGGCCACCGCGTCCCGAGCACCACAGACACGATCGACGACGGCGTCTACGCGGGGTGGTCGTTCAAGGGGGGCCGCCTCCACCTCTTCAACGACCGCTACGGGATGCACCCCTGCTTCTACGCGATCGAGAACCGCAACGACGCCTCGGTGCTGCGGGTCTCCGACTGCGTGCTGCGCCTCCTGGCCGAGGGCGTCGACCCCGAGCCCGACCACGAGGCGCGATCGGCGTTCCTGCGTTTCGGGTTCTACCTCGGGCACGACACGCCGTTCAAGCACATCAAGGCGCTGCCCCCGCGTGCCGCGGCGAGCGTCGAGCACGGGCGCTGGTCGGTCGCCGGCTCGTACACCCCCGCCCCGCCCCGCGACTGGACCGAGGAACAGGCGATCGAGGCGTTCATCGAGGGGCTGCGCGGCGCGATCCGGCGCCGGCCCTGCGACCCCGAGCGTGCGGCGATGCCGCTGACGGCGGGAAGAGACTCGCGCCACATCATCCTCGAGCTCGCCCGCCAGGGGATGGCGCCGAAAGAGACGCTGACGAGCAACCCGTACCCGGCGCTGCGTGACACCGAGTCGGAGGTGGCAGGCGCGGTGGCCCGCCATGTCGGCGTTAACCACGAAACGATCGAACGCGAGGAATCGCTGATCGATCTGGACGAAGAACGCAACCTCCGCACCGACCTCCTGACCGACGAGGGCACTTGGGCCGAGATCCTCCGCCCCCGCCTGAAGGAACTGTCGCCGGCCTTCGCCTACGACGGGATCGCCGGCAACGGGCTCGCCGAATCGAAGAAGTCCGGCGCTCGGCACGCCCGTCTCTTCGCCCAAGGCCGCTACGAAGAACTCGCCGACACGCTCATCCGCCAGCACGAGCCCCCGGGCCTAGGCATCGATCCGTTCGTTCCGCGCGGGCGCGAGCGGGCGTACGACCGATCGCGCGTTGTCGAGCGGACGGCCGGGCTCCTCAAGGAGTGCGAGGGCGAGGCCAACCCCGTCGAACGGTGGTACGCGCGGTCGCGGACGCGGCGCGAGGTGGTGCTCTGCACCACGCGCGTCTTCGGCTTTGTCCCCACCTACTACGCACCGTTCATCGACCACGAACTCTACGACAACCTCGCCTCCGTCCCCGCCGAGGACCTCGCCCGTTTCGGCGATATCCACTCCAAAGCGATCGCCAGGGCCTACCCGGATGCGGCGGATCTCCCCTACGGCACGCCCGGTTCCGGCGCAAGGTTCTCGGGCAGGGCCCTTGAGATGGCCGATGCACTGCTGAGGCTGGGGCTCTACGCTGCACGCCACCGTCCGGCCCGCACGCCGCGCGTGGCGATCTGGACCGCCCAGCGCATCGCCGACCGGCGCGCCGAGAAGACCATGCCAAGACGCTTCCTCCAATACATGATCCAGCTCGAACACATCGACAAGGCGACGCAGGACCCCGGACAGATCCGGTCGATGCTGGAGCGGGTGCAGTGAGCGAGGGGTACGCGAAGACCGCGGGTGTCGCCGCGGCCTGGCTCGCCCTGACGATGATCGTCGTCAAGCTGCTCGGGGCTGTCTCCCTCCTCGTATTGGGCTTCCTGCTCGACGAGAAGGACTTCGGCATCTACGCCATCGCGCTCGCCTCGGCGGCGCTCATCCGGGCGTTCCAGAGCGGGGGCGTGCAGCACATCCTCGTCAGAGCGGGCGAGGAGGAGTACGACCGCCTCGCCCCCCAGTGCCTCTGGATCAGCGTGGCCCTGAACATCGCGATCGCCGCCATCCTCGTCGGCGTCGCGCCGGGCATCGCCCTCGCCAACGACGAGCCCCAGCTCCGCCAGATGATGTATGTGATCGCCGCGACGGTGCTCGTCTCGGCGATGCGGCCCGTCCTCTACGCCAAGATCCTCATCGACCTGCGATACAGCCTCCAGGCGAGGCTGAATATGTGGATGAGCTTCATCCAGTACACGGGCATGATCGCGCTGGCGGCGCTGGGTTTCGGCCCGCTGAGCTTCGTCCTGCCATTGCTGGCTGTCGCGATGATCGAAACGGTGGTGGTCCTGAGGGTGGTGGGCCTGCCGGCAAGCATGCGCCGGCCTTCGCTGGCGCTCTGGCCCCCGATCCTGGCGCAGTCGGGCTGGCTGCTGCTGGCGGCGGCTGCCGACGCGCTGCACACCCACGGCGACAAGATGTTCATCGGCACCGTGGTAAACACCGAAGTCGTCGGCGTCTACGCCTTCGCCTACATGATCGCGTTCCAGGCCCTCGCGCTGCTCTCGATGCGCCTGCGCGAGATGCTCTTCCCGATCCTCTCGAAGATCAAGGACGACATCGCCCGCCAGGCGTCGGCCGTGACCCGCACCCTCGGGGCGCTGATGCTCATCACCTCCCCGGCCATGATCGGGCTCTCGATCACCTTCCCGGCGCTCGAGCACGCGTTGTACGGGGGGCGGTGGGCCGGCGCCGTGATCGCCACACAGATCCTCTGCGCGATCCTCCCGCTCCGATCGCTCATCACACTCATCAACTCGTGGAACATGGCGATGGGCGCCTTCAGGACGCAGTTCCTCGTCCTGCTGGTCTGCGGCGTCACAACCGTCGGCGGCTCGCTCGCGGGCGCCTTCATCGGCGGGACCGCGACCGCGATCGCCATCGGTGTCGGCCTGGCGAACCTGGTGATGTTCCCGACGATGATGATCGTCCAGCTCCGCAACCGGGATGTCTCCTGGGCGAAGGTCTTCAGCGCGTTCAAGCCGTACCTGCTCGCCGTCGGCCTCGGCGTCCCGGCGTGGATCGGACTGCCCTATCTGTTCGCGGCGCTGCAGATCCAGAGCGGGCGGGTGCTGCCGCTGGTCGTGGCGTGCGCCGTCGCGGGTGTGTACGGGCTGGTGTACGCGGGGATCATCCGCGTGCTGCTGCCCGACCAGCTCCGCGACACGCTCTCGATCGTCCCCGGCGGGCTGGGCCAAAAAGCGGTCAGGGCGCTGCGCCTCGAGCTGCCCACACGCACAGACCCAACGCCCTGATCAAAGACCCGGGCCGGGTCCGAACGCCGCCCGATTGTGATTACTGGTCGTGGCCCTGGTGCGCCGGGAGCTGGTGGCCCGCGTCGCGCAGGGTCTTTTCTCTGGCCGCGAGCTCGATGTCGTAGTCGACCATCATCGCGGCGAGTTCCTCGA
>SLFH01000390.1 GCA_007124345.1 Phycisphaerales bacterium
GAACGCAGCGCGTCGAGCACGCCGTCGATCTCATCGAACATCTGCGAGAGGACATCGAGCGTGCGGTCTGGCTTCTGCAGGTCTTCGTCGAGGCGTTGGCCGTGCCCGGGCAAATCGAGCGCGCACGCCGCGATGCCCGAGCGGATCCAACGCAGGTATCGCCCCGGGTCGATCTCCTTGCTCGCCGTCCGCCCGTGCATCCAGACAACCAACGGGCAGGGCCGATCGCTCTCAGGGATCGCGATCATCGCCGGCACACCCGCAAGCTCGGCATGCGTCGCAACACGCTGCAGCGATGAGGGCAATGAGGTGAAGCGATCATTCATCGCCGCATCCTTGCAACGCATCTCTGCACTGCTTTGACTCGATCGGCGCGAACGCTCTCAAGCCCCGAAGGGGCGCAGGGCTGTAGCCACGGGTGGAGCAGTCCGAGACGCGAAGCGTCGAGGCCTGCGCAACCCGTGGAAAGAGTCGAAAAACAACACCTAGCCCTGAAGGGGCGAAGGAAAGTCCGTCAACAACCTCCCGGATACCAGCGTAAATCTGGAACGCAACGAGACAAACCCTGCGCCATCCTCTGCCACAAAAACCCTTCGCGATGGCAACGCACACCCCCGTCACAGCACAACCTTCGACCCAGCCTCGATCGAACCTCCCACGCGCGACGCGTCCAAATCCGACGGCTCCAGCGCCGTCAGCGGGCCGATCTCGATCGTGCAGTCCGGCTCGTCGCCCTTCATCGGCACGCCCACGCCGACGCGATGCAGCCATCTGGCCGCACGCTCGGTCTGGATCCGTGCGCTCGACTCGGGGCTGTCGACCCCCTCGGCGTTCTTGATCGGCGCGAACTCCTCGACGCGGTCGGTCTCCAGCACGATCGAACGCTCTGCAAGCTGAAGCGCGTCAAACACAAAACGCTCGAGCTTCACCCCGTTGGGCGACGACGGATCGACGCGCTTGCCGCTCTTGACATCAATGTGCGGCACCTTCTTCTCCGCCCGGTGGAAGGGCAGCGCAAAGCGCGGATCCTCATTCAGCTTCTCAACGAACGAGACGCCGAGCATGTGAATCGCCGGGTTGCCGGCGTTGAAGCGCAGCGCCCCGCCCGAGTCCCGCTCCTTCGCCAATTCCGGCGGCAGATCCGAATACTCGATCATCTGCAGGCGACCGTCGGCCATGACGAAGACGCCGACCTTCTCCTCCGGGTCGCGTTTGGGCAGCATCTTGCTCGACATCTCGCCCGACGAATCAGACGCCGTCGCGTGCAGGCCGACGAAGACCGGGTCGACGACCTTCACCAGCGGGTTGTCGACTTGGAAGTAGCTGATGTGCTCGACGCCCCGCGTGCGCATGTCGTCCAGAGCGCCCGAGACGAACAGGGCCTTGAGCGAGCCGCCGTGCCCGTCGGGGTTGGTCGCGACCTCGTGCTTCTCGGCGAGCAGGATCTTGCCGGTATCGAGGTCGAAGGAGGGCATGACGCCCTGGGGGAAGAACGAGACATTGTCCGGCTCGAGCCCGAAGAAATCGTTCTGCTGGAAGAAGTCGACCGTCGGCTGGTGATTCAGCGGGCTGGTCATGATGTACCAGGGGATGGTGCTGCCGTAGCGCCGTTGGTTGGCGCGGATCCCCTCTGCGAAGATCTGAAACAGCGGCTTGCCGCTGACGGCGCCGCCCGGGAAGCACCCCTTCGGCCCGTCGTAGCCCAGGCGCGAGCCCTGCCCGCCCGCGACGACGAAGCACGCGACACGCCCGGCTGCGATCAGCTCCTCACCCGCCGAGCGGAACCGCTGCGGGTCCCACTTGCGTCCGCTCGAGTTCCCGTCGGGCCTAGGGGCGGGGTAGTAGGGGGCCGGCTCGATGTTGCCCGGGGGGGCGAAGTCGGGCTTGCCGGCGACATACTTCTCGATCAGCTCGGGCAGATGCTCCAGATCGATCTCGTCGATCTGGGCCAGCAGCGAGGCCCGCCGGTCATCGGAGAGCTCGCTCTCGAAGGCGAGCAGGTGCTCCTGCCCGGCCGAGGCGAGGCGGGCCCGGATGTGTTCGATTGAGGGGGCTAAGGACATGGCTCGCTCCGTCGTGTGGTCGTTGTTCGCTGAAACAGGCGTTCCGAGGCGTCCGCCGGGGTTCGTGATGCACCCGCGTCGGGCGCCCGCGCTGCGGTCGGATGGTAGCGGGGGGCCGGCGCATGTCGGCGAGGCTACATTGGCCATCCCATGGCACGAAGCATCACATCTCCCGGGCGGCTGCCCATGGTGGCGCCCTCCATCCTTTCTGCGGACTTCTGCCGCATGGGCGAGGAATGCCGCCACGCCATCGAGTCCGGCGCCGACGCCCTGCACCTGGATGTCATGGACGGGCACTTCGTGCCGAATCTAACGATGGGCCCGGACATGTGCCGCTGGATCCGGCGCGAGCTGCCGGATGTCCTGCTCGATGTCCACCTGATGGTCAGCTACCCCGAGCAGTACTTCCAGCCCTTCCGCGACGCCGGGGCGAACCACATCTCCTTCCACATCGAGACGATGGCCCGCGACCCGGGCGGGGGCGACGAGGTCGGGCGGGCGATCGAGTTCATCGGCGACATCCGCGAGCTGGGCATGACCGCCGGAATCGCGATCAACCCGCCGACGCCCCTCCAGCGGATGCTCCCGGTCATCGAGCACGCCGACATGGCGCTGGTGATGTCCGTGAACCCGGGTTTCAGCGGGCAGTCGTTCATCCCTGAGAGCCTCGCCAGGACCGCGGCGATCGCCGCCAAGCTCCGCCCCGACCAGCGGCTGGAGATGGACGGGGGCGTCACACCCGCCAACGCCCCCCTCATCAGGCGGGCCGGGTGCGACCTGCTCGTGGCCGCTTCTGCCGTCTTCGGCAAGCCCAAAGACCAGCGGGCGGGCGTGATCGCGGAGCTTCGGGGGGGCTGATTCTCCCTTCGAGCACCAAACGACAGGCGGTCGGGTGCTCCATCGGCCGTGGTTTTTCGATCGCTCGGCAGCCGTTAGCGAGTTCCGGGCCGCGATGAGCGGACATCGGGCCGACATCCTGTCATTATGCGAACAAATCGGTGTGCCCGGTCGATTGTCCGGCGGATCCTGGCCGGTAGACTTCTCCCTTCATCGCGGGCCCACGCGGTCGGCTCAGGCCGGGCGGGGGTCCGGGGACGGTGCCCGCGGAGGCGGAACGATCGCATATGGCGAAGGTGAAACAAGTCGGATTGATGATCATCCGGGTCGGCTCGACCGTCTGGGACGCTGACAGCCGGATCGGCGGCGCGACAGACCTGCCGCTGAGCGAGGAGGGCGTGGGAACCTGCAAAGAAGCCGCTGCCTCGACCTCGGGCACGGCGAGCGTCCTGTTCTGCGGCCCCGACGAGGCGAGCCGCCAGACAGCGGAGATGTTCAGCGCGACCTGCGGCGGAAAGGTCCGCGTCTGCGACACACTGGCCGAGATGCGTCTGGGCCTGTGGGAGGGCATGCGTGAATCGGAGTTCGAGGAGAAGTTCCCCTCCGCCTCGCGTCAGTGGCGCGAGCAGCCCGAGGGCGTGGTCGCCCCCGAGGGCGAGGCGCTGCTCGATGCGGAGAGCCGAATCCTCAAGGCTCTTGTTCGCAAGATCGACCGCCTCAAGCCCGACACCGAGCGGTTCGCGCTGGTGCTGCGTCCGATCGCGTTCGGTATTGTGCGTGCGGCGATCGAGGATCGGCCGATCGGAGATCTATGGGAGATGATCCGGGCCAGGCCGGCGGTCGACCTGATCGACCTGGACGCATCGAAGCTCGAAGTGCTCCGCGCCAGGGCCTCGGGCAATGAGTTGCCCAACAAGGTCGTGGGCGGCCTGGCCTGAACGGGACATGCAAGGCGGCGCCCCGCGGGTCCGCCGGAGACAGCCGATGACCAGAACACAATCGCGGAGCTGGACGGATGTTCGCCCCGCAAGGCGGGCGGAGATCCCCGAGGGGCTCTGGCTCCGATGCCCCGAGTGCGCCCAGATGATCTACCGCCGGCAGATGGAGGCCAACCTCCATGTCTGCCCCGAGTGCGGGCACCACTACCGCATCTCCGCCGAAGAACGCGTCCGCCAGCTCGCCGACCCCGGCTCGTTCACTCGGATGTTCGACACCATCGAGCCGACCGATCCGCTCAAGTTCCGCGACCTGAAGCCCTATCCCGACCGCCTCCGGGCCGAGCAGCTCAAGACCGGGCAGCGCGACGCCGTGCTCGCCGGCGAGCTCTTCATCAAGGGCCGCCAGTCGGTCGTCTGCTGCCTCGACCTGACCTTCATGATGGGGTCAATGGGCTCGGTCGTCGGCGAGACGATCACGCGCACCATCGAGCACGCGACCGATCGGCGCCTGCCGCTGGTGATCGTCAGTTGCTCCGGCGGCGCGCGTATGCAGGAGTCCGGTCTCAGCCTGATGCAGATGGCCAAGACCTCCGCGGCCCTCGCCCGCTACGACGACCACGGCGGACTTTTTATCAGCGTGCTGACCGACCCGACCACCGGCGGCGTCACCGCCTCGTTCGCCATGCTCGGCGATGTGATCCTCGCCGAGCCCGCGGCCCTGATCGGCTTCGCCGGCCCCCGCGTCATCCAGCAGACCATCCGTCAGGAGCTGCCGCCGGGCTTCCAGCGTTCAGAGTTCTTGCTGGCCAAGGGCCTTGTCGACCGTGTCGTCGCCAGGGCCCAGCTCCGCAACGAGCTCGCCAGGCTCATCGACTACGCGGGGTTCTGATCCCATGGCTCAGGCTCGCGAGCTTGCCGAGAGCGGCACCGTTCGCGCGAGGCTCGAGCGCATTCTCGATCCCCGTTTGCTCGCGTTCGCCGACGGCGGCTGGGCGGGCCTGCTCCACGCCGCGCTCTTGGCCGCGGCCTTCGCACCGTTCAATTTCTGGTTCTTCGCCCCCTTCGCGGTCGTGCCGCTGCTCTATGTCAGCCGACGCTACCCCGGACGCCTGCTCTCGTTGTCGCTCGGCGTCTGGGTCGGCGTCAGTGTCTTCTGGCACTGGCAGATGCTGTGGGTCGGGAAGGTCTCGCCGGTCGGGTTCCTGCCCCTTGTGGCGTACCTCTCACTCTTCCCGACGCTCTTCGTCGTGCTTCTGGCGAGACTCCGCCGGCGCAGGCCGGGCGTGCCCGTCGCAGGAGCCGCGGCCGTCCTCTGGATCGGCATCGAGTACCTCCGCGGAGAACTGCTCTTCGACGGCTACGCCTGGTACTTCGTCGCCCACCCGCTGATCGGCCTCGCCCCGACGCTGGGCGCATCATCGCTCGGCGCGTACGGCGTCGGCCTCGCCGTGCTCGCGCCCACGCTCGCGCTCATCGAACTCGCGCGCTCACCCTTCAATAAGCTCTGCCGTCTGCAGGCCGTGGGCTGCGTGCTGCTGCTCGCGCTCGCGTTCGCGCTCGGGGGGCTCGCGAGGCTGGAGCCCGTGGGCGAGTCGCGCGAGATCCGTCTCGCCCTCGTACAGACGAACATCCCGCAGGACAACCGCACCGACTGGCCGATCGAGAGCCGCGTCGAAACGCTGGAGCTGTTTGAAGAAAAGACCCGCAGAGCTGCGGCACGCGGCGCATCGGTCGTGATCTGGCCCGAAACGATGTTCCCGGGCTATTTCCTCGACGAAGCCTCCGCCCGAACCATCGCCGCCGACGATCGGCTCCACGAAAACTTCCGAGGCTTCGTCGCGGCGGTTCGCGACAGGGTGCTCGCCCTCTCAGCAGAGACCGGCGTCTCGATCCTCGTCGGCGCGATCGCTTACGAAAACTTCGAGTTCGTCCGCGCTGGCGGCGAGCTGCGCGACCGCTTCGACCGATCGTTCAACAGCGCCTTCCTCGTCGAGGGCGGGCGACTGACCGACCAGCGCTACGACAAGCTCCACCTGACCCCGTTCGGCGAGGTGATGCCCTACATCGAGAAGTGGCCCGGCCTCCAGCAACGCCTGCTCGCCCTGGGCGCACGGGGCATGTCCTTCGACCTGTCTCGGGGCGACGCCCCGAAGGTGCTGAGGCCCGACGGCGCGGGCGTCTCGCTGGCGACCCCGATCTGCTTCGAGATCACCACCGCGAGAGTCTGCCGCAGGCTCGTCCGCGAGGCCCCGGGCCCGGTCGTGCTGGTGAACATGACCAACGACGGGTGGTTCGGCCGCGCCGACCCCGGGCGCGAGGCCCACCTGATGATGGCCCGCTGGCGTGCGGCCGAGCTCCGCCTGCCGGTCGTCAGGGCCGCCAACACCGGGATCAGCGCCGTCATCGACTCGGGGGGACGGATCGCCGACCGGCTGGACACCCGGGCCCCGGGCCTGCTCGTGGCCGATGTCGTCGCCGCCGCACCCCGATCCGCCCAGATGAGCGTGGGGGAGCTGCCGGGCATCGCGGCCCTCATCGGCGGCGTCCTGGTCCTGGTGCTCGGCCTCGGCCGGCGTCCCAATGGTCAACGCCCCGCCACGCACCCGGCCGATACTCCTCCCAACGCGACGCGCGAACCCTCAACGGGCGAGGAAAGAACAGCGTGAGTATGAAGTCTGCAAAAACATTGGCGGCGGTGGTGGTCGCTCTCTCCCTCTGCGGCTGCGCCGGCGGGGCCGACAACGGCGTCACCCTGACAGGCGATCAGCAGCGGGACCGCCAGAACGCAGCGGACCCGCAGACCGGCGAGCGGCTGACCATCCGCAAGTCCCAGCTCCGCGAGAACGCCATCGAACTGCTCACCAAGGAGGCGACCGGCTCGGATTGGGCCGCGGTCCGGGCCAACGCGATCGAGGCCCTCGCGGCTGCCCCCAGCCGCCTCCGTCCGGTGATGCCCCTGGCGCTCGACGACCCGAACCTCGGCGTTCGCTCGGTCGCGCTGATGGCGATGGGCAGGTTGCGGATGTGCGACATGGCCGATTTCGCCCAGGACCTGCTGGAGGACCGCTCCCCCTTTGTCCGGGCCTCCGCGGTCTACGCCCTGCACCGGTGCGATCGGGACCAGACGCCCGAGCCGCTCGCGGCGATGCTCTTCGGCTCGGACGATCCGAGAGTCCGCGCCCACGCGGCTTTCCTGATCGGAGAGCTCGGGGACCGCTCTGCGGCGCCGATGCTCCGCCAAGCCGCCGCCGCGCGAGCCCCACAGCGGGCCCGTGACATCGAGGCGAGGCTGATGCAACTCCAGATTGCCGAGGCGCTGACCAAGCTGGGCGACAGCAGCCAGTTGCACACGATCCAGGCCTCCCTGTTCGTCAGCCGGCCCGAAGAGCTCGAGGCGACGGCGCTGGCGGTGCAGATCCTCGGCGAACTGAGGGCCCGAGCGTCCGAGAACGACATCCGCAATCTGATCGCGTATCGCGATGAGTCGAACCGCCCCATGCCCCCCGAGATCCGGCTCTCGGCGGCCCTGGCGCTTGCGAAGCTCGGGCGACCCGAAGCAGTGGGGGTCGGGCGTGAACTGATGCGCCACGAGGACGCGCAGGTCCGCGCTCTGGCCGCGATGGTGCTCGGAGAAGCAGGCTTGGAGGAGGATCTGGCGGCTCTTGAGCGGCTGCTGGAGGACGAGAACGGCCTTGTTCGGGTTTCGGCAGCGGGCGGGATCCTGAATTCGCTGGGCTCGTCCTTCAGAAATTGATACACTGCGGACACCCCGGTCTGCGGCGGATCCGCGGGCCGGAAAGGGGCGTAGGGTGATGTTGCCGGAGGATTGTCGTGCGGGGTGGTTTGACACCGGACGGCGTGTTCGGCTATTAAACCCGCTCGCGGGTCCCGAGCCGGGGCGTGCGTACCGGAGTATTCGGTCGCGAGTCGACCACTTGGAGTAACAGGCAGGCGGGAATCGATCCCTGGCATGAGGGCAGGGTGATGATGACCGCCGCCGGCATGGGTGACCTGGGCCGTGCGCACGACGCGTGCGAGCCCTTGACTGATCGAGGAGCCGATCGTGCATGGGTTGACCAAAGTTCTGGTGGCGTTCGCCGCGATTCTTGCTGTTGTGCTGGCAACGCTGACGATCGCGTACACGATCAACGCCGACGCCGTAACTGCTCAAAACCGCGAGCTGCAAGCGGCCCTGCAGGCCTCCGAGGCGAGCCGGGCCAAGCAGTCGTCGGAGGTTGAGGCCCGTTCGGCCAACGCCGACACGGCGTACGCCCTGCTGCAGCAGCGCTTCGACGCGTTGCGTTCGCAGGTCGTCGAGCTCGAGCGGCAGGCCGCCGAGGCCCGCGCCGCCCAGTCCCGCGCCGAGCGCGACCTGGCCGCCGCCCGCTCCGAGGCCCAGATCGCCGCGGGCACCGTCAAGACGCAGGCGGACCTGATCTCCTCGGTCAGCGGCGATAACCAAACGCTGCTGGACTCTGAGCGCAGAGCCCGTCGCGAGGTGATCGAGCTGACCGACCGTCGCAACGAGCTGGAGAGCCAGGTCGCCTCCCTCCGCGAGACCAACCGCCTCCAGTCCGAGCAACTCGCGCTCCTGCAGCGTGAGCTCGCCGAGACGCAGGGCGAGCGCCGCGGCGAGGCGGGCCGCTTTGCCGCCAGCGTGCAGGATGTCCGCGTCGACCCGGGCAGCCAAGAGACGCTCGTCAGCCTGAACATCGGGCGGGAGGAGCGGATCCGTCCGGCGACCCGCCTGTATGTCATCCGTGACAATCAGTGGATCGCCAACCTGGATGTCGTGGATGTCGATGTGAACACCTCCGTCGCGAGGGTGGCGACCTTGGCCTCGGGCCAGACCGTCCGCCGCGGCGACCGCGTCACCAGCACCCTCGGCAACTAACGGAGGCCGCGATGAACCAGCAATTCGGCATGCAGATGCCGGGCGGTCGCGCCCGGAGACAGTCAGGGGTGGATGTGTACACGGGGCTGCTCTTTGCCGCCTGCGTCGCCCTGCTGACCGCCTGCGCCTTCGCGTGGGTGCAGGGCAGCAAGATCGGCCCCGACGGCAACGCCTTCGGCATCCAGGACACCAACCGCATCACGCTCCAGACCGCCCGCTGAGCGGCGTTTTTGCCCGCGTTCAGGTCCCATGAGGGCTTGACATCGGGAGCTTGCGGCGTATCTTTCCGAGCGTCCGGCCAAGGCCGGGCCAAGACAACCCGGGGCGGTAGCTCAATTGGTTAGAGTACCGGACTGTCGATCCGGTGGTTGCGGGTTCGAGTCCCGTCCGCCTCGCTTGAAGACCCCTGCGAAAGCAGGGGTTGTTCTTTTGAGCCGCCCGGGGTGGCGATCTTGGGTGTTTGCGATCTCGCGGCTCCGCGGCTCTTCCTGAAATCGGCTGATCGGGAGTGCGGAAGGAGTGCAGGAGGAATTGCTTGCGGAAGGGGCGGATGGCCGCGACACTGTCCCGACTCGAGCATGGGGTGCCGCTCCGCACATCGTCCTCGGGCACGCATGTGCCCGCGTCACGGACGAGTTCTACGCCGAGAAGGACCTGGCATGGTAGTGGAGGTCGTCGGCGGTTTGGGGGGTAAGGAGGCGTGTGCGTCAGCGTGCGCCATGTTCTTGAAGCGTGTTTTACTGAATCTGGTGCGAATGTCCTCGATGGTTGGTGTTCGGTGATCGATCAGCAATGAAACTTAATTCAGGTATGTTGAGAGATCGCAGCGGTTAGAGTCAAGCCGAGTGGGGTCGCACTCGATAGAGCGACAGTACAGTTCGAAATCATCTGCGAAGAGAAGATCAGCAATCGACTCGGCTGTGATGGTTCTCATTCCGCTACGATGCCCGGATCGCGCTTCGGATCATTTATAGTTCTTGCACTTCGATGAACGATCAGGTTATTCGAGCCTCAAGTGCAACGAAGCCGGTGCGGATGACGACCAGTACAAAGACTCTTGAGTCGCTCTGTTGTCATGCTATCGTTCTTTTTCTGTAGCTGCTGGCGCTAGCTTTGTCAGGCCCGATCCGCCGTCATCGTCCGGAACGACGCCGCCGCCCGGTTCGTCAAGGCGCGACCGGCCATCCTCTTCTACCGGGGCGAGTTCAAGTCCAGCACCATGCGCCGCGAGCGTGTCAGCGAGCAGGAGGTCCTCGGCGCGATCCGCCAGAACAGCCTCGCCGATCCCTCCCACGCCGTGGCCGTCATCCTCGAGTCCGACGCCCAGTTCAGCGTCATCCCGCGTTCCTCCGACCCCGAGCGAGGCGCCATCGACGACCTTCTGCTACACCGCTGAGCGGCGCCGTTCGCGCAGGCAAGCGACGCGGGGGGTCTTCACGCGGCATCGAGTTCGGCGATCACCGTGTTCGCGGTTGCCCGTACCGTGCCGAGATCGTCCGGACAGGTCACCGAATCGCGGGCGAGCGCTGCGATCAGCTTCGCGTGGTGCGAGAGCGTTCGCCGCCGGGCGCTGTCCGATGTCTGCCTGCCCGCGGCTTCGATCGCGCGGAGGAGCGCAACCATCACCGCGGTGTTGCCCGACGCCGACTGACGGATCTGGCTGAGGCATTGCTCGGTCAGCACATCGAAAGAGCGCCCGCTCGCGATGAGCCGCACCTCGCCGTCCTCCGCACGGAATCGATCCGGAATGGTTCTCGCGGCAAGCGATTCGAGCACCGCGGAGAGGTGCTCCACGCACATCACACCGGTTGTCGTGTCGTTGATCCCCGGCGAGAGCGCTCTGAGCGCGATATCCACGATCTGGCGGATTCCGAACGCCGCGTCCTGCTTGATCGTTCGGGCCGCGCCGATCTCGAACGCTCCCCGCAGCTCGGCGACGAGCTCCTCCGACGGCGGAGATGCAGCAGCGATCTCGCAGAGCGACCCCGCGGGAGTCACAAACGAGCCGATATCGGCGGACATGCGGACCACGCCGTCATACTTCGAAGCCATCGCGAGTATGCCCTTGGCATCAAGTGACTGCACATAACCGAAACGATCGGCGGACACCGCGTGCCAGCTCCGTCCGCCATGAACATCATCATCGCCAGAGCCGGCGATCGCTTCAGGAGCGGGCTCCGGATCAGCGCCGGCCGGGCTCGCGGGGTTACCCAAGTCGGCGGGGAACAGATCATCGATCGCTCCCAGCGTCTCGTTCGTCACACGGCGAAGGATAATGCCGACCTGGATCGATTCGGCGATGTGATGAATGAACAGGATCAGCACCCCGATGCTCACCAGGGCGAGCAGCAGGCCGCCCATGACGGCGAACGCCGGAACAAACGCACCCTCATCGCCGTCGCGGATGGTCCTGAGCACGACGAGGCAATACGCAAACAGCCCCACGAAGTAGCCCAGCACAAACTGATTGAGGCGATCCCGCATGAAGTTGCGGATCAGCCGCGAGGTGTATTGCGCGGACGCCATGGCGAGCGTGGTGATGGTCAGCGAGAATGTCAGGCTCGCGACGGTCATCATTGAGCCGGCGATCGCCGCCAGCATCCCCCGTGCGCCCGAAGCCCCTACCCCAAACGCCAGCGAGTCCTCCATGATCCAGTCGTCGCCGATCGCCAGATCCGTCGCGATGAGCGCTAACGCGAGCCCGATGGCGACGAACACCATGCCGAGCGGCACGAACCACAGGCTTGAACTGACACGGATCCAGAGTTGACGCAGGTATCGCATCGGGAGCGATGGTATCACCGCCGGCCAACACGCGTTCGACCCCCGCGCAGCCCATCGTCAGGACGCGGGCTTGGCATCGGTTCCGCCGCGAAGGAGATCCAGCTTATCGTCGAGCTGCTGCGCCTGCCGAGCCTGCTCTTCGAGCGTCTCCGCGTCGCTCGAAAGGCCGCCTTCCGCCGGCGTAGCCACGGCATCCGGGTTGGGACCAAGCGGCGCAGCCGCGGCCGACGCTCCTTCCTGCGCAGGTGCCGACGACTCTGGCGCCATCGTCACCGGAACACCACGCGGGAAAACAACCTCTCGGGCCTCGTCGGGCATGGAGATACCGTGGTCCTGGAAGGCGCGCTTCACAAGCCTGATGACCGACGAGCGAACCTTAAGCCCGAGGTGTTCCCGACCATTGATCCAGAAATAGATCCGGAGGTTCACCGTCGCCTTGCCCAGTTCCTCCGCGAGCACCCAAGGCTCAGGTTCAAGCAGAACCGCCGGATGCGCCTCCAGCACTCTGCGCGCAACTTCCTGCGCTTCGGTGATCCGGTCGTCGTAACCGATCCCCACGACAAAGTCCTCGCGCCTGTTCGGGTTGGTCGAAAAATTGCGGATCGCGCTCTTGTACACCGTCGCGTTCGGCAACTGAGACATCGTCCCGTCCAGCGTCATCAGCACGGTC
>SLFH01000208.1 GCA_007124345.1 Phycisphaerales bacterium
ACGCGGGTTCGACGAAGGTCTCGATCGAGCTGGAGCGGGGGGGCATCGAGTTGATCCGCGTCTCCGACGACGGGCGTGGGATCGCCCCGGACGAACTCCCCCTGGCGATCGAGCAGCACGCGACCAGCAAGATCTCGATCGCCGAGGACCTCGACACAGTCTCCACGCTCGGCTTCCGGGGCGAGGCGCTCGCGTCGATCGGCTCGGTGTCGAGGCTGAGCATCAGGAGCCGCCGGGCGGAGGACGGCGCGGCTTCGGAGATCGCGGTCGACGGGGGCGTCGTCGGCGAGGTCCGCCCGGCCTCGGGCGCGCCCGGCACGGTGCTGACGGTCCGGACGCTGTTCTACAACACGCCGGCGCGGCGCAAGTTCCTCCGCACGCCCGCGACCGAGCAGGGGCGCTGCGTCGACTGGCTCAAAGACCTGGCGATGGCCCGCCCCGGCGTCGGCTTCCGTCTCGTCTGCGACGGGCGCGTCACGATGGACCTCCCGCCCGGCCAGGGCCCTCGCACGCGCGCGATCGCGATCTTGGGCAAAGACATCGAGGACCAGCTCGTCGAGGCGCACCTCGACCGCTTCGACGACGCGCGGGGGGTGATGGTCTGGGGGCTCTGCGGCCTGCCGACGATCGCCCGCGCCACCGCACGCTCGCAGCATGTCTTCGTCAACGGGCGGGCCGTGCGCGATAAGACGATCCAGCACGCCCTGCGCGAGGCGTACCGCGGGCTGATCGAGCCCGGACGCCACCCCACGGCGGTGCTGATGATCGAGATGTCGCCCGACGCGGTCGATGTCAATGTCCACCCCGCCAAGCTGGAGGTGCGGTTCAGGGACCAGTCGATGGTGCACCAGGGCGTGCTGCGCGCGGTGCGCGAGGCGCTGCGCTCGGCGGACCTGACGCCGCAGACCCGAGAGGGGAGTGGCGGGTGGGGGCAGGGTCGGCCCGAGACGGGTGACGGCATCGCGCCGCCTTCGACGGGCGCCGGCGTTTCGACGATGGTCGAATTTCTCAGGTCCGGCCCCGGAGGCGACAAGACGCAGAGGCTCTCCTTTGAATCGATCCGCGACGCGGTGCGGGGCGTTGAGGCCGATGGCGGGGAGGGAGCGGACACGGCTCGGCGAGGCGTGCCACCCGGGACCGAGACACCCGGAGCCGGGCTGTCCGTGGCCGCGGGGCTCGGCGGCACGATCCGCCCGACCGGCTCGGTGCTGCAGGTGCACAAGTCGTACCTGGTCACGCAGGACGAGCAGGGCATCCTCATCATCGACCAGCACGCCCTGCACGAACGCGTGATGTACGAACGGCTGTACACGCGAGTGACGCGGGGCGAGCTCGAAAGCCAGCGCCTGCTCACGCCCGCGGTGATCGGTTCGACGCCGCGCAGGGAAGAGGCAGCCGAGCGGATCGCGCCATTGCTCGAGAAGATCGGCGTCCGCGTCGAGCCGATGGGGCCGGTGAGCCTCGGCGTGCACGCCTTCCCGACCCTGCTGTTCGAGCGCGGGGTCGAACCCGGTCCGTTTGTCGAGGAGCTGCTCGACCGCGCAGCCGAATCGCCCCTGCCCCCCGGCGGCGAAGAGGCCCTGCACGAGGTGCTGGACATGATGGCCTGCAAGGCGGCGATCAAGGCCGGCGACCGGATGGCGCCAGAAGAGCTCGACGAACTCCTCCGCCAGCGCGAGATGGTCGAACGCTCCAGCAACTGCCCCCACGGCAGGCCGACCTCCGTCCGCCTGACCATCCGTCAACTCGAACGGATGTTCGGACGCTCCTGAAGCTTTCCTGATGCGAAACGGCGGAGTCCGGCAACAACCAACCCCGCACCGGCGCAGGCCGGCAAGAACCAACCCCGCACCGGCGCAGGCCGGCGGAACCAACCCTTACGCGTTGTCGAGGATGTCGACAGCGCGGAACGACCTGCCTTCGAGCATCTGCAGCGACGCGCCGCCACCGGTCGAGATGTGCGAGACGCGGTCTGCGACGCCGAACTTCTCGGCCGCCGCGGCCGAGTCGCCCCCGCCGATGATCGTCGTCGCGCCCGCCTCGGTCGCCTCGGCGACGCCCCTGGCGATCGAGCCGGTGCCGACGGCGAAGGGCGCCCACTCAAAAACGCCCATGGGCCCGTTCCAGACGACGGTCTTGGCGGTCTTGATGATCCTGCGGTACCGCGACTGCGTCTGGGGGCCGATGTCCAGGCCCATGTAGCCCTCGGGGATCGAGTCCTCGAAGATCTCGATGTCGCCGGAGTGCTCGGAAAACTCTGTCGAGCAGATGTGGTCGAAGGGCACATGCAGCTCGTGGTCGACGCGGGCCGCAAGGTCGATCATCTTCTGCGCGTCGGCCAGACGATCATGTTCGACGCGGCTGGCGCCGACCGATTGCCCCAGCGCCTTGCAGAAGGTGTACGCCAGCGCCCCGCCCACCAGCACCTGATCGGCGATCGGCAGCATGTGCTCGATCGCGCCGAGCTTGTCGGAGACCTTCGCCCCGCCCAGCACGACCACGAACGGACGCTTGGGCTCCGCCAGCGCTTCAGAGAGGTACTTGATCTCACGCTCGACGAGCAGGCCGACGACCCGAGGCTTGCCCTTCATCGCCTCGGGGACCGCGACCATGCTCGCGTCGTCGCGGTGGCACGCGCCGAAGGCGTCGTTGACATACACATCGGCGTCCGAAGCGAGCTTCTGCGCGAAGCCGGCGTCGCCCTTCTTCTCGCCCGCGTGGAAGCGCAGATTCTCAAGCAGCAAGACATCCCCGTCCTTCATCGCGCCCACGGCGTCGGCGGCGGCCTGGTCGACGCAGTCCTGCGAGGGGAAGGCGACGGGCTTGCCGAGCAGTTCGCCCAGGCGGTCGGCCGCGGGGCGGAGGGTGTGGGCGCTCTCGAAGCCGTTGCCCGTGGGTCGGCCGAGGTGGCTCATGAGGATGGCGCGACCGCCTCGCTCGATCACGCTCTTGATGGTGGGCAGCGCGGAGTTGATCCGGCGGTCGTCGGCGACGGCGCCGTCCTTGAGGGGGACATTGAAATCGACGCGCACGAGAACGCGCTTGCCGGAAACATCGACGTCTTTGATGGTTTTCTTCGCCATAACCGGATGGTATCCCGCGGGGTGGATCGCGGTACGGTCCGGCGCCCGCCGGTCGAGCCCAAGGGGCCGACGGGTCGGCCTGTCAGCTCAGTCGGCTTCGGGCCGGTCCATCAGGTCGCTGGCGCGGGCGCGGATCTTGGCCAGGCCCCGCGAGCCGAGCTGGTCGCGGAAGCGGCGCAGGCGGTTGGCCAGCGAGCCATCGACGAGCTGGTCGCCGATGCGGAACTTCACGCCGCCGATCATCGAGACGTCGGTGTAAGGATGGACGATGACATCCTTCTTGAGGATCTCGGCGAGGCGCTCGCGGATGCGGTCGAGCTCGTCTGTGTCGATCGGCTGGGCGGTGTAGACATCGACCTCGACGCGGCCGAAGAGCTCCTGCACGAGGGCGTCGAGCGCCGCGACGATCGCCGGCAGGTGCGCCAGCCGCCCCTTCTCGTTCAGCAGCAGCATGAAGCGGAGCGTCAGGTCGTGGATCTTGCCCTCGAAGACCTTGCGCAGCGAGGCCTCACGCTTGTTGACCGGCAGGATGCGGCTGGAGAGAAACTCGGAAAAGCGAGCGTCCTCGCGGGCCAGCTCAAGCACATCTTCGAGCTCGCCCAGGCACGACTCGATCAGGTCGCGACCGCCCTCGGCCTCGGCGAGCTCGAGCAGACTCTTGGCGTAGACCTGGGCGACGGCGTCGGGGCGGGCCTGGCTCAGCGGCATCGGTGGCTCCTGCGGGGGTGGGGTCGTAGCGGGCCTCAGTTGGGCGTGCCGGCGGCGGAGCGCAGCTCCTGCAGCGACTCTTCCAGCAGGCGGTCCTGGTCGTCGCCGGAAACCTCGCGGGCCAGCAGCTTGGAGGCGATGGCCGTCGAGAGGGCGGCGGCCTCGTGGTAGATCTCCGCGACGGCGGCGCGACGGGTCGCCTCGATGTCGCGCATCGCGCGGTCCTTCATCTTGGAGACCTCGGTCTCGGCGTTGGCCTTGAGCTCCTGCACGAGGCGGGTCTGGTCGGCCTTGGCCTTGTCGATCATCTTCTGGGCCTCGGCGCGGGCCTGGGCGAGCGACTGCTCGTACTGCTCGAGCGCCTCTCTGGCCTGCTGGCGGGCGTCCTCGGCCGCGGCGATCTCCTGGCGGATCTTCTCGCTCCGCTCCTCGAGACCCTTGAGGATCCTCGGCCAGACCTGGGTCGCCATGATGGCGAAGGCGACCGCGAAGACGACGAGGGTGAGGATGCCGGTCAGGACGCCCTCGTTGATGCCCCGGACAACGCTGGGCACCTCGTCGGCGCCGAAGGCGGCGCCGGCAAAGAGGATCGGCGTGGCGATGAAGGCGGCTGCGGCTGATCTGCTCTGGAGGGTCATCTGGCTCGCTCCGTGGCGGGTCGTTCGGTTCGTGCGAAAGCAGCGGGTCGCTGTCGGGCGGCCCGCTGTGATCCTTTGAACAAGGGCTCAGGCGATCAGGGCGGCGACGACCGCGAAGAGCGTCGCGCCTTCGACGAACGCCGCGGTGATGATCGTCATCGTGAAGATGCGGCCGCCGGCCTCGGGCTGGCGGGCGGTCGACTCGTTGGCCGCCTTGCCGATCAGGCCGATGCCGATCCCGCCGCCGACGAGCGCCAGGCCGGCCCCGAGGACCGCGATGCCCTTGCCGACGGTGGTGCCCGCAACGACGGCGGCTTCGCCGGCGCCGGTCTGGGCGAGGGCCATGGTCGGGCCGAGGACGGCGAGGGCGAGCGTCGCGAGCGCGATGTTCTTGAAGGTCTTCATGGTTGCTCCGGTCTCTCTGTTCGGGCCGGGGCTACGGGCCGGCCTTGGTCATGTGCTGCGGGGCGATTCTGCGGCCCCGCTGGGGCCGCGCTGACAATCCGGACCGGTCCGTCCCGCTGCCGGGCCCGGTCGAGTGGTTGCTTCAGGCGGGCAGCGGGGGCGCCGCGGGGTGCAGGTCTTCCTCGCTGAGCTCCGGCTCGTGCGCGTGCTCGTGGACGTGCTCGTCGTGGTGCTGCAGGAGGCTGATGAACACCGTCGTCAGGAACATGAAGATGAACGCCTGGAGCGTCGCCACGAAGACTTCAAGGAAGAAGATCGCAACAGCCCCTGGCAGGGCGAAGGCGAAGGTCACAACACCGACCACCTGCCCCTGCGTCAGGGCGTAGAGCCCGCCGCCGGCGAACACGATGATCTGGCCCAGCAGGATGTGGCCCGCGGTCATGTTGGCGAACAGACGCACGGCCAGCGCGATCGGCTTGATGAACTGGCCCGCAAGCTCGATCGGCACCAAGAGCGGCCAGACATACCATGGGGCGCCCGCGGTCTGGTGCTCGATGTACCCCTTCACCCCCAGGCTGAACATCCCGCTGATGTTGATGACGAAGAAGGCGATCGTCGCCAGCGCCGCGGTCACCCAGAGGTTCTGCGTCGCGGTCCCGCCGATGATGGCGGTGTGATCGGCCTTCATGCTCGGAACGAGCAGGTGGTTCAGGTCCAAAAGCGGGACCATGCCCAAGAGATTGCAGGTCCAGATGAAGAAGAAGAGCGTCCAGAGGAACGGCATGAACCGGTCGGTCTTGTCGTGCAGCAGCGGACGGGCGATCTCGTCACGCAGGAAGGTGCAGACGATCTCCAGCACATGCGCGAACGGGTTCTTGGTAATGAAGCGGTCGTTCCCGTCGTTCTCCGGGCCGGTGCCGATCTGGCGGGCCGCCCAGCGGCCGACGAGGATGCAGATCGCCGCAGCGATCAGCAGCATCGTCATGTGCGCCGACCAGTACCAGACCGCCCCCTCCTGCTTGAACCCGTAGGCGGAGGGGTGGTCGATGACGTGCTGGACGACCTTCGCGGCCGGGTCGGCCTTGGCGGTCGGCAAGAAGTTCAGAACGCTTGAGATGGCGGTATTGACAATCACGCTCTCAATCCTGCTGTAGGTTCACGACCGCTCAACTCACAGGCCCGATCTCGGGGCGTGCCGCCGGGGCCTCCGCCGCCACGCCGCGTCGCCTTGTGCAGGGCGACGACCGCGATCGTTTTCTCGGCCGCCAGCGACAGCGCCGCGACCGCGATAAACCCGAGGAGGAAGCCGCCCCGCTGCGCGTCGAGGGCCTGCCAGACCGCAAGGAAGCCCGCGATCGAGACGAGGAACCTCGCGCCGGCCAGTCCGAAGACGATCGCGCCGAATCGCATGATCGGCTGCGGGCCGATCAGCATGAACACGATCACCGGGAAGACGCACGGGAGCAGCGCCGGCACGGCGCCCATCACCACCGAGCCGGTGTCGAGACGGTCGGAAGCCGACGCGAGCATCGCCGCAAGCCCAAGCCCGACCAGGCCCAGCGCGGGCACCGCCAGCGAGGCGAGGCGCGGGGACGGGATCGTCTGTTGCTCGGCTGCGATGCTCGACACGACCGGTGTTCCTGACCCTTTCAAGCCCGGACAGCCCGGACGGAAAATGTCCGGATCGATTCTCGGCTGACAGTGACCGATGTGATGCCGCGGGAAAAACACCCCCGCTCCACACCCCCCGGAGGCCGCCCCGCGGGGTCGCAAGCATAGCCGGGTTCAGTCAGCCCGGCGACCGCTTTCACCCCTGTTCCCCTCCGAGGCCCGGCCCGACTTGGCGCGGCGTTTCTCCGCTTCCATCCGCTCCATGTCCCTGTTGAGCTTCATCGAGAGCTTGATCGCCGTCCAACCACCTGACACGATGCCGACGATCCCACCGACCGCGGTCCAGCGAGGGAAGGAGCCGAGCCACGCGTCCGCCGCGAACCCCAGCACGCACCCGCCGGCGACCATGGCAGCGAAGTCCAGCCCGATGGCAATCGCCCGCATCTCCGGGCCGCTCCGTCGCTCTTCGCGCTCGCGCCGCTTCTTCTGGCCCGGCGTCTGGAACTTCGGGCCGTCCTCTCGGAGGATCTCTGGAATGGGGGGTGGCGGTGGAGGCTCAGTCATCCGAGTTTTTCCATCGCGAACGCCCGGGCCCGCTCGGTGACGCTGTCGAGCTTGTCCAGCGCGATCCCGCCGCCCTGGGCTTGGTCTGGGCGTCCGCCCCCCTTGCCTCCGCCTGCGATCGCTGCCTCCCTGACCCAGTCGCCCGCCTTCAGGCCCCTCGCGATCGCGTCCTTGGGCGCGTGGGCCAGTACGGCCGCAACCCCCGTGTCCTCGTCGGGGCTCAGGAGCATCACCGCCGCCTCGGGGCACATGTCGCCGATCGTCTTGGCCGCCTGCTGCAGCGCCCCGCGGTCGGCGCCCAGCCCGAGCGTCGCGACGATCACGCTCTCCCCCGACGCCTTTGCGGACTCGGCGATGGATCGTGCGGCCTTGGCCGCCTCCGACGCGGCGGCTTTCGCGTGCGCCTTTCGCGCCTGCTTGACCTTCTCCAGCACGGCCCCCAGCTTCTTGCGGAGCTCCGCCTTGCGGGACAGGGGCATCGTCAGGGTGTCCAGCTCGGCGTTCAGGCCCGAGACGAGCTCGGCCGCTTCTTCGTCGGGCACTGCCCAAGCCTCCGTGATGCGGCGTTCGAGCGTCTCGGCCGCGGCGATCGCCGCCCTGGCCGGAACCCCCGAGACCGCCTCGATCCTGCGGATCCCCTTGGCGATGCCGGTCTCTGAAACAATCGCGAACGGGCCGATCTGCCCAGTCAGGTCAACATGCGTGCCGCCGCAGAATTCGATCGAGAGGTTCGCCCATCGCTCGTCGCCCGGGTTCTGGAGGATCTCCTCGACCCTCGCCCCGATCGCGACGATGCGGACTGGGTCGGGGTACTTCTCGCCGAAGACGGCGCGCAGGCCGCTGATCGACTTGGCGGTCTCCAGCGGCGCGGGCCCGGCGTCGACGACGAGGTTGCGGGCGATATGGTCGACGACCGTTTTCTCGACCTTCTCGATCTCCTCGTCGGTCAAGGGCTTGTTGTGCGAGAAGTCGAAGCGGAGGCGGTCGGGCTCGACCAGCGAACCCTTCTGGTCGGCCGACGCAGAGACATGGGCGCGGAGGGCCAGGTTCAATAGGTGCGTCGCGGTGTGGTTCGCCTGCGTCGGCTCGCGCTTCTTGCGGTCGACCGTCAGCGTCACCCCGTCGTCGACGCGCACCTCGCCACGGATCATGTGCCCGATGTGCAGCACGTAGCCGCCCGCGGCCTGGACATCGACCACGCGGAACTCGCCGTGGTCGGCGAAGTCGTGCGAGGCGGCCTTGCTCGGGTCGCTGACGGTGATGCGCCCGTTGTCGCCGACCTGCCCGCCCGCCTCGGCGTAGAAGTTGGTGTGGTCGAGCACGACGCCGATCATGTGCTTGCCGTCGCGACCCATCGCGTCGGTGTGCAGGTCGAAATCGCTCCCGTTGTAGATCGCGCGGACGCGGGCGTTCATCGGCTTGCCCGTGAACTTGCGCGAGTCGTCGGTGGGGGGGATGTTCTGCTTTCGCAGGTGGTCGACGGCCTCGGTGCTCAGGCGCAGCTCGCCTCCCTCGCCCCCCTTGGCGCCGGCGCGCGAGCGCTCCTTCTGCTCCTCCATGCAACGATCGAAACCCTCGACATCGACGCCGATGCCGCGTTCCTCGGCCATCTGCTGGGTGAGGTCGACGGGGAAGCCGTAGGTGTCGTAGAGCTTGAAGGCGTCCTCGCCGGAGATCGTCGAGGCGCCGGAAGCGACCTCGTTGAAGAGCTTCAAGCCGCGATCCAGCGTCCTCCCGAAGCTCTCCTCCTCTTCAAGGATGATCTCGGCGATCCGCTTCTCGTGCTGCTTGAGCTCGCCGAACGCCTCGCCCATCTGCTCGGCCAGGTCCGGCACGATGCGGCTGAGGAACCCCGACTCCGCGCCGAGCATCTGGCGCCCGAAGCGCACCGCGCGCCGCAGCACGCGGCGCAGCACATACCCGCGCCCCTCGTTGCTCGGCGTCGCGCCGTCGGCGATCGCGAAGCTCAGCGTCCGGATGTGGTCGGCGATCACGCGGTAAGCCGTATCGACCGAGCCTTCGTCCTCGGCGCCGAGCTTGCCCGTGTACGCCCGCGGCGCGCTCGTCTCGCGCCGGATCGCCACAAACAACGGCGTGAACACATCGGTGTCGTAGTTGGAGCGCACATCCTGCAGCACGCTCACCAGGCGTTCGAGCCCCATGCCGGTATCAACATGCTTCTGCGGCAGCGGTCTCAGCGACCCGTTCCTCTGCCGGTCGAACTGGATAAACACCAGGTTCCACAGCTCGATCACATCCGGGTCGTCGGCGTTGACGCGCTCGGCAGCGTTGCGCCCACCGATCCGGTCGTAATGGATCTCCGAGCAGGGGCCACAGGGTCCGGTGTCGCCCATCTCCCAGAAGTTGTCCTTGATCGACCCCGGCAGGACGCGGCTCTCGGGCAGGTAGCGCAGCCAGAACTTCTTCGCCTCGTCGTCGGGGTCCTGCCCGTCGCCACCGCCGAAGTAAGTCGCGTACAGGCGCTCGGGGTCGAGGCCGAGCTCCTTGGTGAGGAACTCCCACGCCCACTCGATCGCCTCGGCCTTGAAGTAGTCGCCGAAGGACCAGTTGCCGAGCATCTCGAAGAAGGTGTGGTGGTAGGTGTCGCGCCCGACATCCTCGAGGTCGTTGTGCTTGCCCCCGGCGCGGATGCACTTCTGGGTGTTGACCGCCCGCTTGAGCCCCGCGATGGGGGAGTTGGGGTCGGCCTGGCCCAGAAACAGGGGCTTGAACTGGTTCATCCCCGCGTTGGTGAACAGCAGCGTCGGGTCGTCGTGGGGGACGACCGGGCTGGACGGCACAGCCGTGTGCCCGCGCGAGGCGAAGAAATCGAGGAAGCGACGACGGACCTCAGGGGCGCTGACACCCTCCGAAGGCTTGGCGGCGTCGGTCTTGGTGCTCTCTGCGGGCATGGGCTCTCCTGCCGTCGTGGTCTGGCGGACGGTCTCGAACGGGATGGTAGTGGCTCAGATCCGCCCCTCGTGGGTCCGATGCTTGACAATCCGACCCTCTCCGGCCGATGGTGGAGGCATGCGTGAGTTCGACCTCGTCGTCATCGGCAGCGGGCCAGCGGGCCAGCGGGCCGCCATCCAGGCCTCCAAGCTCCGTAAACGGGCCTGCGTCATCGAGAAGCAGGAGGTCGTCGGCGGGGCCGCGATCAACACCGGCACCATCCCCAGCAAGGCCCTCCGCGAGGCGATCCTCACGCTGACGGGCCCGGGCCCGGCGATGCCGACCTACGCAGACTTCACCGCGGCTCGCAACGCGACCTTTGCGCAGGTGATGGACTCGTGCAACAAGGTGATCCGCAGCGAGGTCGAGCTCTCGCGCCGCCATCTGGGCTCCAACGGGGTCGAGATCATCCGGGGGCACGCCCGCTTCTCCGGCCCCGACACGGTCGAGGTCGAGAACCAGGGCTCCCGCACCACGATCAAGGGGCGCAGCTTCCTGATCGCCGTCGGCACCACGCCGGCCCGCTCCGAGGGGATCCCCTTTGACGAAAAGACGGTCATCACCTCCGACGAGTTTCTGCACCTGGGCTTCCTGCCCCACTCGATGATCATCGTCGGCGGCGGCGTGATCGGGACCGAGTACGCCTCGATGATGACGGCGCTCGGCGTCAAGGTCACGCTGGTGGAGGGGCGCAACCGCCTGCTCGACTTCGTTGACGCCGAGATCGCCGAGGCCCTGCAGTACCACCTCCGCCAGGCGGGCATGACCCTGCGCATGGGCGAGAAGGTCGTCAAGATCGAAAAGGTCGAGGCGCCCGATACCGCCCGATCGGTCGACCGCGTGCTCGCCCAGGCGACTCTCGAGAGCGGCAAAACCCTCCGCGCCGACTGCCTGCTCTACTGCATCGGGCGTCAGGGCGCCACCGACGACCTCGGCCTCGACAAGGTCGGCCTCGAAGCCGACAGCCGCGGGCGCCTAAAGGTCAACGAGCACTTCCAGACCGAACGCGAGCACATCTACGCGGCCGGCGATGTCATCGGCTTCCCCGCCCTCGCCTCGACGAGCATGGAGCAGGGGCGCCTCGCCGCCTGCCACGCCTTCGGGCGACCCGGGCAGTCCTTCGCCGAGCTGCTGCCCTTCGGCATCTACGCGGTGCCGGAGATCTCGATGGTCGGCTGGACCGAGGAACGCCTCACCGCCGAGGGCATCCCCTACGAGGCGGGGATCGCCCAGTACAAGGAGATCGCCCGCGGCCAGCTCCTCGGCGACGACATCGGGATGCTCAAGCTCCTGATCCACCAGGAGTCACGCCACATCCTGGGCGTGCACATCATCGGCACCGGCGCGACCGAGCTCGTCCACATCGGCCAGACCGCGATGGCCTTCAACGCCACCGTGGACTACTTCGTCAAGACCGTCTTCAACTACCCGACGCTCGCGGAGTGCTACAAAGTCGCCGCGCTGAACGGGATCAACAAGCTGATGGGCGTGTAGGCCCGGCCGGGCCGGGCCTGGAGCGGCGGAACAGGCGATCAGGTGAGCAGAAAGCTACGCTGTTCGCCGAGTGGCCAAGAAAACCTCCAAGAAGACCACGCGGAAGAAGACCTCCAAGGCCAGCCGGGGCTCCGCCGCCGCACGAGCCGCCGAGGCGCCGCCCCAGCCGGGCAAGCTCTCGATCGACCTGAAGACCTTCGACCGGATCGTCGGCCAGGACCGGGCGCTGGGCGTTCTGAGCGCCGCGATGAGTTCCGGGCGGGTCCACCACGCCTGGGTCTTCCACGGGCCTCGGGGCGTCGGCAAGTTCACGACCGCCGCGGCGTTCGGCGCGATGCTCATCGACCCCACCCTCGCCCCCGACCTCTCGGGCGAGCTCAACCCCGACCCCGACAGCCCGGTCCGGCGTCTGATCGCCCAAGGGGCGCACCCGGACTTCCATGTCGTCACCAAGGAGCTGGCCGCGTTCAGCCGCGAGGCGGATGTCAGGGCCCGCAAGCAGACCAACATCCCCGTCGAGGTGCTCCGCGAGTTCCTGATCGATCCTGCCTCGCGCACGCGGGCGATGGCGGGCGAGAGCCTCGCGGGCAAGGTGCTGATCCTCGAAGAGGCGCACCTGCTCAACCGCGAGGGGCAGAACGTCCTGCTCAAGACGCTCGAAGAGCCCGCCCCCGGGACAGTCATCATCCTCTGCACGAGCAACGAGGAGCGCCTGCTCCCGAC
>SLFH01000146.1 GCA_007124345.1 Phycisphaerales bacterium
ACCTGCGCACGATGCGCATGGTGGGCAAGCGTCCCGCGGGTCGAGCCTTCGGGGTTGAGTTTTTTGTTCCGGGGCGGATCGCAGGCCCCGGACCGGCCGAATCGGCGCGGAGCGTGCCCGCCGGGGGCACTGCGCGGGCGCCTGTTGAAAGGTCAATCGTTTGCAAGAGAAGGGTCGAGAAGCCAATCAATCCCCCGCGGGACCGGCGCGTGCCGGTCGGGGACGGTGTGGTCGCCCGGCGCGGCCTGTCTGAGTGTGTACACCCGTGAAGGAGCACAGCATCATGGGAAACAAGTCATGGATGCGCCGGCTGATGATCGCCGGGTTGATCGCGAGCGTGGGACAAGCGGCGGCGGCGTCGCAGTCTCAGGGGAGCCAGAGCCACCAGGGAGCGGAGCAGCGAGCGCCGGACATCGACCCTGAAGCGCAGCTGAGCCCAGCGGACCTTGCGCGGATGATGGCGCAGCGAGGGGCCGGGGCCGCCCGTCAGGGCAACGACTTCCCCCCGTTCAGCCAGGTGTCCGAGGGGTTCGAGAAGGTGATCTCGACGGCGGACGGGCGCAGTTTTTACGATGTGTATGTCCGCGAGCGCGACTCGAAGATGATCGCCGAGCTGCCCCGCGGGTACGAGAACAAGCGTCAGATGATCGCGATGACGGTCGCCGGCGGCGACATCTTCGCGGGCCTGCAGCAGGGCGACATCTACTGCTACTGGAAGCGGTACGACAACCAGCTGGCGCTGGTGATTCCGAACCTTTCGGTGCGTTCTTCGGGCGACCCGGAGAGCCGCGGCAGCGTGGACCGGATCTTTACAGACCGGGTGCTTCTGTCGGTGCCGATCATCGCGATGGGTCCGAACGGGCAGCCGGTGATCGACATGAACAACCTGCTGCTGAACCGGGCGACGACCTTCTTCGGGTGGCAGGCCGCGGGGCTCAACCCCTCGCTGAGCAAGATCAAGACGGCCAAGGCGTTCCCGAACAACATCGAGATCGCTTTCGAGGCGCCTGTGGGCAACGGGACGCTGCGGACGTTCCACTACTCGATCAGCGAGATCCCGCGTCACACGGGGTACCGCCCCCGCAGGGCGGACCCGCGCGTGGGCTACTTCACCACCAGCTACCGTGACCTGGGCAAGTTCGACGACCAGTAAGTGCCGGTGCGTTACATCAACCGCTGGCACCTTGAGAAGCGTGATCCCTCGCTGGCGATGAGCCCGCCCAAGGAGCCGATTGTCTTCTATGTCGATCACGCGACGCCGGTGCGCTACCGGCGCTGGGTCCGGCGTGGTGTGGAGTACTGGAACGAGGCGTTCCGCCAGATCGGGTTGGAGGACGCGATCGAGGTGCGTTTCCAGGACGCGCAGACGGGCGCGCACATGGAGAAGGACCCCGAGGATGTGCGTTACAACTTCATCCGCTGGCTGTCGAACGATGTGGGCACGGCGATCGGCCCGAGCCGCGTGCACCCCGAGACGGGCCAGATCCTCGACGCGGACGTGGTGCTGACCGACGGGTTCCTCCGGAGCTGGGTGATGTACCACCAGGACATCATCCCGGACATGGCGATCGAGGGGTTCGGCCCCGACGCGCTGTCGTGGCTGGAGCGGAACCCGCGTTGGGATCCTCGCCTGCGTCTGCTTCCCGAGTCGCGGCGTGCGGAGGAGAAGCAGCGTCGCGCCGAGGCGCGTGCGCGTGGCGTGCACCGCTTCGCCGGCCATCCCGCCGGGAATGTCGACACGACGCTGATCGGTGACGACAAGTACGACGGGCTGTACGGTCGCGTGAGCCAGACGGGCGGGTACTGCTCGATGGCGGCGGTTCGTTCAGTGCATGTGCAGATGCTTCGGGCGCACTGGGACATCGCCCAGAGCGTGCTTCGTGAGGCGATCGAGTCCGAGCAGCCGGAGATCCCCGACGATGTGCCGCCGGAGGTGCTGGAGATGATCCGGCGCCAGCTCGAGAGCAACCCGGAGTTGCTGGCGAAGACGCCGGACCACATCAAGAAGCGTCTGGGCCTGCTCGAGCCCGAGGCGGAGGAAGGGGAGAAGGCTGCCGAGGCGAGGCCGAGCCCGCGTCGTCCGAGCGAGCGTCCGCAGCTTCTGGACGGGATCCCCGAGGAGTTTGTGGGCCCGCTGCTGGCGGACCTTGTGGCGCACGAGGTGGGGCACACGCTCGGCCTGCGTCACAACTTCAAGGCTTCGAGCATCTTCTCGATGGACGAGATCAACTCGCCGGAGGTCGCGGGGCAGAAGCCGCTGTCGGCGTCTGTGATGGACTACAACGGCCTGAACATCCGGATGGCGACCGGCGAGAAGCAGGGCGACTTCGGGATGATCCACATCGGCCCGTACGACAAGTGGGCGATCGAGTACGGGTACACCTTCGGTGATCCGAAGGAGGTGCTCAATCGAGTCGCCGACCACGATGTGCCTTACGCGACGGACGAGGACACATGGGGCCCCGACCCGCTCGCGGCCCGCTGGGACATGGGCGCCGACCCGATCGAGTATGCGCGCGAGCTGGTCCGACTGGCCAACTGGCAGCGTTCTCGGATCCTGACGGACTTCGTGAAGGATGGCGAGAGCTGGTCTCGCGCCCGTCGCGGGTACAACCTCAGCCTCTGGTCTCACATGCGGTCGATGTCGATCATGTCGCGCTGGATCGGCGGGTCGTATGTGCTGCGCGACTTCAAGGGCGACCCCGGCGACCGCGAGCCGATCACGCCCGTCGAGGTCGAGAAGCAGCGCGAGGCGCTGGAGTTCATCATCAAGAACGCGTTCTACGACGAGGCCTTCGGCCTGACGCCCGAGCTGCTGCGCCACATGACCACCGACCGGTGGTGGGACGAGATGGGCTTCAGAGCGATCTTCGACGATCCGGCGTTCCCGGTGCACGACCGGATCATGGGCGTGCAGGCGTCGGTGCTGACGATGCTGATGAACCCGCAGACGCTCGGTCGCGTGTTCGACAACGAGATGCGGATCGACCCCGAGGAGGACGCGTTGACGCTGCCCGAGATCATCTCGGCGGTTTCCGACGCGGTCTGGGAGGAGCTGGGGTCTGACGCCTCGGGCGAGTTCTCGCCCCGCAGGCCGATGATTTCGTCGCTGCGTCGCAACCTTCAGGCCGAGCACACCGACCGTCTGATCGACCTGATGTTCGTCGAGACGGGCGGGTCGGCGGGCTCTGCGATCCGCACGCTGGCACGGGCGGAGCTGGAGCGGATCCTGGAGATGATGGACGCGACGGTCGGCCCGCGCTCGCGAGTGCGTCCGGATGCGTAC